>DASPOW010000146.1:0-13410 GCA_035625855.1 Candidatus Methylomirabilota bacterium
CTGATTCGCTCCCCCACTTCGTGAAGGACCGAATGCTCTTCGCTGAAGTCTCGCAGGAAGAACTGTTCGACCTGCAGCCCGCCCGCGTCCCACCACGCAATCCCCACCAGAAATGCGTACGTTCCCGTGCCCCCGGCCAGGCCGGTCGTTTCCGTGTCGAGAAAAAGCCACCGCGACGCATCCGCCAGCGCAGCCTCCGCGCGCCGTCCGCCTCTCTCGCGGTTGCGCGAAAGCATCTCTACGCAGAACGCCGAAGGCTCGCGAAACTCCGGGGTTGAATACCAGTTGCGGACGCTCAGGTGCTCTCCATAGCGGTTCCTGGCCACCACGGCGCCCAGGACAAGCGCTACCTCGTCCCCTTCGTCGGGCGCGCGCACCGCAGCTGGCCGTGCCGCTCGTGCGGGCCTGAGCGCCGCCAGGCGTGACCATTTGTCAACTGAGACCGTCATCTACTTCACCAGCCGGTCCAGAATCGCCAGTGCTGCCTCCTTCGCCAGCCGCACCAGGTCGCCCCGTGCGCCGACGCACGAAGGGCAGCCCGCGTCGCAGCGGCACGAGGCAATCAGTTCGCGTGTCTGCCGCAACAATGCTTCATGCATGCGGAAAAGCGGCTCGGAAAAGCCGATACCTCCCGGATACGCGTCGTAGAGGTACAGGTTCGGCTCGAAAAACTCCTTTGTTTCCGGCGAAGCCGTCTTGTTGAGAGCGGTGGCCGGTTCGTTCTCGCCTTGCGCGTCCGGCGATGGCGGCCGCTCGCCGATGGCCGTCCCCAGGTCCCGCGCGTCGCACATCAAGAGCAGCGTCGCCACGGACTTGAGCGCGTGCAACATCCCGAACATGCCGCTCTGCCGCTCGCTTACCGTGAAGGGCAGGGAATCGAGCAGCGCGCGCTCCAGCGTGACCCAGAACGACGTCGTGTGCATCTCGTTTTCCGGCAGTTCGAGCAGCCCGTCGCCCACGTTCTCGTGCGTGAAGAACTTTATCTTCTTGAATCCCACGACCTGTGACCGCACCAGCACGTCGCCGTGCGCCGGCAGCGCGGCAATCGCCCTATTTCCGCCGACTCCGCGCGACGCCTCGGCGATCTCCAGCACCCGCACCTGCGTGTAGCGCACCGCGTCGGTGTAGTAGTCCGCCTCGACCTTCTTCACGAACGCCTTTCGCTCTTTGAAGTCCAGATGCTCCACGTGATACTGCTGCCCCCCGTGCAGGTAGATGGCCTTCGGGTGCACGAACACCAGCGCGCTCCCGAAGTCCACCTCGCCGATCACCGTCGCTTCGCCCGTAATGTCCACAATCACGAAATTGTCGCTGCTCACCGAGCGCAGGCTCACCGTGTCGGCTGGGTACGCTTCGTGCGTCCAATGCCAGTGCTCCCCGGCGCGGTGCAGGTAACCCGCCTCGGCCAGCCGCGCGCAAAGCTCCTGCAGCTCCACTTCGCCGAAGTGGTCTGCGTCCGCGATCGGCAGCTCGAATGCCGCGCACTTGATGTGGTTGATGAGTATTTCCAGATTGTCCGGCTGGATGAATGCCCGCTCCGGCGAGCCCGCGAAGAAATAATCCGGGTGCGCGATGATGAACTGATCGAGCGGCGCCGATGACGCCACGAACACCGCACAGGACTTCCCGCTCCGCCGCCCCGCCCGCCCCGCGCGTTGCCACGTCGAAGCGATGCTGCCGGGATACCCAGCCAGCACCGCCGCGTCGAGCGACCCCACGTCCACGCCCAACTCCAGCGCGTTCGTCGAAACCACCCCGCGAATCCGCCCGTCCCGCAGCCCCCTCTCGATTTCGCGCCGTTCGTTCGGCAAGTAGCCCCCGCGGTACCCGCGAATCTCTTCCGCCCGCCCCGGAAGCGCCGGATGGGCTTCTTGCAGGTACTTCAGCAGCAGCTCTGTGTGCAGCCGGCTGTTCGCGAACACAATCGTCTGCAGATCCCGCCGCAAAAACTCCTGCGCCACGCGCGACGCCTCGTTCAGGTAACTGCGCCGGATGCCCAGCGCGCGGTTCACCACCGGCGGGTTGTAAAACAGAAACGTCTTCTCCGCCGCTGGCGCCCCGTTCTCCGCGATCACCTCGACGTCCTCCTCCAGCAACCGCGAAGCCAGCTCCCCCGGGTTGGCGATCGTCGCCGAGCTGCAGATGAACTGCAGTTCGCGCCCGTAGAACCGCGCGATGCGCCGCAGCCGCCGCAGCACGTTGCACAGGTGGCTGCCGAAAACTCCGCGGTACGTGTGCAGCTCATCGAGCACCACGTAGCGAAGGTTCTCGAAGAGCCGCGTCCAGCGCGTGTGGTGAGGCAGGATGCCCGTATGCAGCATGTCCGGGTTTGTCAGCACCACGTGGCCCTGCTCGCGGATCGATTTGCGCGCGTCGGCCGGCGTGTCTCCGTCGTACGTAAAGACGCCGAAGCGGTCCGCAAGCCGCCCGCACAGGTCGTGCAATTCGGCCAGTTGGTCCTGCGCCAGCGCTTTGGTGGGAAAGAGATATAGCGCCCGCGTGTCCGGATTCTCCAGCACCGCGTTCAGCACCGGCAGGTTGTAGCAGAGCGTTTTCCCGGAAGCCGTCGGCGTCACGACCACCACGTTCTTCCCCGCCCGCGCGCATTCCGCCGCTGCCGCCTGGTGGGAGTAAAGCCGCGTGATGCCCTTTGCCGCGTACGCCGCGGCTAGGTCCGCGTGGACCCATTCCGGCAGGTCCGCCCAGCGCGCCTCGCGCGCCGGCAGTTGGCGTATCGCCGTCAGCACTTCGCCGCGCGGGTCCCGTTCGGCGATGGACTCAACAACCTGTCTCACCTGCCCGGCAAGGTGCGCAGCCTGTAACGGTACGGGCGTCAGCGCCGGCTTCAGCGCTTCAGCGGCGGTTCGAACGGCGAGCGAGTGGGACACGCGGCCTCCTTGCTTCGCTTTTTGTTCGCTTAAGCTAGCACGCCGCGCCCTTCGGCGCAACCGCAAAACGCCGGTTTATTTCTTGGTTTTGGCCGCGCGGTACAGAATCACGCGCACCTTCTCGAGCGTGATCAGTCCGCCTTCCACCATGTCATCCAGGCGGGGAAGAATGCCGTCGATTCGCTCCTGCGATTCGACGATTTCCACGATGATCGGGAGGTCCTGGGAAAGGCGCAGCAGTTTGTCCGTGTGATACACGCTCGAACCGCCGTAGCCCGCCACGCCTCGCAGCACCGTGGCTCCGGGAAACCCCTCTTTGCGCAGCATCTCCACGATGGCTTCATGCAGGGGCTTCCCATGCCATTTGTCCGACTCCCCGATGTGGATGCGCATCAGCGTCCGCTCGCCCTCGAATTTTTCGTGTGTCATCGTCGCTCCTAGAATCGGTTGGCCAGGCGAATCCCCGCCAACGTCAGCGCCACCCCTGCGACTACGCTTGCTGCCGTGTAGACTCCTGCGCGCAGCCACTCGCCGTCTTCCAGCATTCTTGCAGTCTCCCAGCCGAAGCTTGAAAACGTTGTATAGCCCCCAAAGAAGCCGATGGCAATCGCGATGCGCCACTCCGGCGAGATGACCGTGCGGTTCAAGGTCAATTGCCCCAGAAAGCCCAGCAACAGGCATCCCGTCAGATTGACCGCAAGTGTCCCGTACGGAAACGCCGTGGTGCTGCGCACCTGCACCGCACCCTGCAATGCGTAGCGCGCCAGCGTTCCCAGCGCGCCGAACAGACCAATCAGTGCCAATCGCAAGAAACCTCTCTTTCGGGCCGCTGCACTCCGCCAAAAAACAAAAACTCCTGGCCACAGCAGCCAGGAGTCATCAGTTCGGCCTTTTCAAGCCAGAACGGTTACGGCGAACTCCATCGCCTTTAGTTTCACACTCAGTCTAGCATTCTTCCCTGCCTCGCAACCGCCAATTCGCGTGGCCCCCGCCATCGCTGGCAACGCCTCTTGGTTTGAGAAGGTCGAGGCTTCAGTCCCTGCGAAGTACGAAGACCGACGATCGCCTCCTAGTAGTGGAACCGCCACCTCACTTCCCCCGTCAGTTGCCGCGGATAGTTCCAGTGCGTGCCCCCGAACGTATTCGAATTGTCGATCAGGTACCGCGAGTTGCTCACGTTCTGCGCGGTGAAGCCCACGCTGAAACTCTCGCCGAACGACTTGCCCAGGGCCACGTCAAAGCCATGGTGCCCGGGCAAGTGGTTTGGCCCGTCGCCGTCCAGGAATCCTGAACCGTAAGCGTAGTTCCCGGAAATCCATGCCCGACAAGGAAGCTGCAAATGGAGTCCCGTGCTCAGCGTGTCGTGTTGATCGTGGTCCAGGAAGAAAAAGCCCGCGTCCGGCGGCTCGAAATCCGTCAGTCCGCCGGTCACTCCCCCGGCTCCCTCAGCGCTCTGCCGCGAATATGCCAGGTGAAGCTCCAGCCGCCCGGCGATGCGTGGCGACCGCACCATGACTTCCGTTCCTTTGATTCGCGCGCGGTCGATCGTCAGCGGAAAAAAGATGTTCGAGTTGCCCAGCACGTCGTGATCGAAGAAATTACGCGCGTGCGTCTCGAAGTTGGATACGTCGAAGGTCCATCCCCGCAGCGGGATCGCCACGCCGAACTCCCGCTGCTCGTCCACCTCTCCGCGCAGCGGCAGGAATCCGAATCCCTGGTCCGCCGCGAAATCCAGCAGCGGCCCCGACACGGTCGAGAGCGGTGGCGCCTGGTAGTACCTCCCGTAGTAAGCGCGAAGCACCCACTTGAGCTTCGGAACCGTCATCGCACCGCCGATCCGCGGAGTGAATTTGTCCTCCGTCAGGCCTCCGCTGAAGTGCGTGTAGCGGACTCCGCCCGTCATGCTGAACCAGTTCGCCACCCGGAATTGGTCCTCCGCGAACAGAGCCAGCAGCCCGCCCCGCGGCTTTTCCGTCTGCGAAATCGCCAGGCCCGAGCCGTCGTTTGCCGTCACGCCGAACAGCGCATCGTCTTGCTGTGCGAAACCATAAATCCCGATTCGCGCGTTGTGCCGCCCTCGCGCAATCGCTACCGAAACGAGGCCGCCCTCATAATACGAATCGCGGTGATCCACGGGTGTCGGCGGAGCGTCCGCTGGCGTCCCGCTGTCCCCGAAAAGTCTCGGCGACCCGTCATACGCCGCGTGGTTCCAGTGAAAGAATGGCGCAACGGTCACCAGCAGCCCCGGCCCGGCCGTGTGAATCCACGAGAAACTCGCGAAGGCGTCCCGCTCGCGCTGCGTGTCGCGGAAGCCCGCCGCTTCCTGGTCCAGCGTGTTGGGAATCTGGAAAAAGTCTGTGCGCATCGAGCCCACGAACCGCAACTGGTCGTTCGGCGTCAGGTTGAAGATCAGCGACGTGAACCCGCCGCCCCCGATGGTCGCGTCGCGCAGCACCTCCGGTTCGGGCGTCATCAAGCCCATGTCCGTCCGCGCGACGCTCAGGCTCGTGTAATACGCGAACCGGTTGGTGTGGTCCCCGAAACTGACTTGGCTGTCCGTCGAATTGTAGCTCCCGAAGGTGGTCACGATTTCCGCCTCGCGGTTTCTTTCGAAGCCCGACCGCGGAATCACGTTGAACACGGCGTACGTGCGGTCGCCGTATTCCGCCGAATACCCGCCACGCTGGATTTCGACCACGTCCATGTCCTTCGGATCGAACTGCGCGCCGACGTTGGCGGCGATGTTGGTATTCGGAATTGGCACTCCGTCCACCAGCCAGGAAACCTGGTGCCCCCCGCGGACGTGTAGTTGGTCGTGCACCAGCGTTGCGCCCGGCGTGTAGTCGGTGATGAAGTCGAGACTGTTCGTCCGCGTCGCGCCCGGTGTTGTAGTTAGTTCTCCGCGCGTCAGCGTCGCGGAAGTTGTCGCTGACGTGGGGTCCACCGCCGTCACGTTTTCCTGGACCTCCACGCGCTGGCTCAGCGTCGCCAGCGTCAACGGGAAATGCAGCAGCGGCGCCGAGTCCGCGGCCACGTTCAGCTCGCGCTCCAGGTCTCGAAAACTGTCCTTCTGGATCTTGATCGTGTACGGCCCCGCCGGCACGGCATCAATCTGAAACCCGCCTTGCGCGTCCGTCGTCGCCTCCCGCTGCCAATCCACGGTCCGCGCCCGCAGAGTCACCTTGGCTCCTTCGATCGGGTGGTGCTGCGCGTCGTGCACAATCCCTCGCACCGTGCCGAAGATGCTCGCCATTACCGCCGCACTCAGCAAACCAGCTACAGCCAAAACAAATCCCAAGCGCTTCATGGACACTCCTGTTGTGATAGCGGACATGCCGTCGCGGCTCTCTAGCCGCGGCGGGCTAGTGGTTCACGGATTTGGAACGCGTAGGCAGCTTCAGAAAGAGGCTGCGGATTTGGGAGGCGGGAGCGGAGGCCGGCTCGGAATATCTTCACTTCGGGCGGGGACGCGCGTCCATGCCGGGTCGGCTTCCGTCGGCGCGGCCATCAAGGCAGTCGGCGGCAGCTCGAAGAGCACTGCGTGCACGAAGGTCTTCTCAGTCGTGTCGCAGCACCTAAGCGCACATTCCCCGGCCGCAGGTACGTTCGAGTGCTCGCACTCTGCCGCTCCTTGCGCAGGAGCGGAAGCAGGCGGCCCTTCGTGATGGTGCCCCGCCATGGGGCAGTAGCCCGAAGCGCAGCAGGACGCTTGTGCGTAGATCGCCGCCGCGGCCGCCGGCGCATACAGCAGGACCGCCGCCAGCAGACAAATCCCCGCGGCGAACCTGCGCGCGCTCTTGGTTTGATCGCGTCTCACACCCAAGTCCCGTTTCGGGGGTATCATACCTCAGCGTCGGCGTCGCGGGCAGCAATTTCCCAAGGTCGCTGCATCACCGCTTCGGCGTCTTGACTAACCGCGCCGCCCATCGCACACTTTTTTCATGCCCGAAACATTCCTGACTTTTGACTTCGGCACCAACGAGGACGCCGCCCAGCAGGCCCGCCACAAGCTCGACGGCTGGAAGCAGGCCTTCCGCCTCGACAAGAAGCTTCTCTTCAAGTTCGACCGCGGCGACGCTGCTTCGCCCGCGCCCGAGCAGACCGTTTCCGAAAAGACCTCCAAAGCCAAAGGCAAAGCTGAACCCGAAAAGAAGGAAGCTGAAACCGCCCCCGCCGCGCCGGTCAAGCTCCTCGTGCGTCTCTACTTCTCCGACCACGAAAAACTTTCCGCCCAGCGCTGGGTCCAGCGCATTCCGGCGGAAGAGCCCTTCAAGGCGGCCTCACCGCGGGTCGTTCACCACGGCGACGCTGACTTCGCCGCCACCAGCGAGCGTTACCAAGCCTTGTCTTAAACGGCCGCGCCCGCCTGCGCTTCCGCAAATTCCGGTATAATGCTGATTTGCCGCAAGCATCCAGGCGCCACGGCAAACGCTGTCGGGTCCCCGCGCCGGGCCGGCAACCCAACGAGGTCCAACCGCATGGCGGTACAAACGCGCGCCAATTCTCAGAAGCTGGACGCCGCGAAGTTCCACGGCCTCGACAAGCGGGCCCTCCTCAGAATCTACCGCACGATGTTCCTTTCCCGCCGCCTCGACGACCGCGAGATCCAGCTCAAGCGCCAGAACAAGATCTTCTTCCAGATCTCCAGCGCCGGCCATGAAGCCGTCACCTCCGTCATGGGCATGCTCCTGCGTCCCGGCGTGGACTGGGTCTATCCCTACTACCGCGACCGCGCCCTCTGCCTCATGCTCGGCGTCACTCCGCTCGAGATGCTCCTCCAAGCCGTCGGGGCGGAAGACGATCCCGCCTCGCACGGCCGCCAGATGCCGTCCCACTGGGGCCATCCCCGGTGGAACATCGTCAGCAAGTCCTCCTGCACCGGCACGCAATTCCTGCAGTCCGTCGGCGCCGCCGAGGCCGGGCTTTACTTCGATCGCTTTCCCAAGGCTCTCGCGCAGGCCAAAGCTGCACCGCTCGGCGAGTTTGTCCGCCACGACGCGAAGGAGATTGTCTACGTCTCCGCGGGCGACGGCGCCACCAGCGAAGGCGAGTTCTTCGAGGCCCTCAACGCCGCCTGCATGAAGAAACTCCCCGTTCTCTTCCTCGTCGAAGACAACGGCTATGCCATCTCTGTCCCCGTCGAAGCGCAGACCGCCGGCGGCAGCATCTCCAAGCTGGTGCGCAGCTTCCCGGACCTGCATGTTGCCGAATGCGACGGCACCGACCCGCTCGCCAGCTACGCGGTGTGTCGCGAGGCCGTGGCTTACTGCCGCGAGCGCAGCGGCCCTGCGCTGGTCCATGCACAGGTCACCCGGCCCTACTCCCACTCGCTCTCCGACGACGAAAAGCTCTACAAGACCGCGGCCGAGCGCGAAGAAGAAGCCCATCGCGACCCCATCAACAAGTTCGGCCTCTTCCTCGTCCGCGCCAATGTTCTGGACGCCAAGGAACTCGAAGCCCTGGAAGCCGACGTGGACCGCGAAGTGCGCGAAGCCGCCGACCAGGCCCTCACCGCCGCGCTGCCCGTCCCCGGTTCGTACACGCTCAACGTGTACTCGCCCAGCGTTGATCCGTCTTCCCCCGCTTTCGCCGCCGAGCCCGATCCGCACGGCGGCGAGAAGACCATGGTCGAAATGGTTGACGCTACCCTGGCCGACGAAATGGCCCGCGACGAGCGCATCATCGTCTTCGGCGAAGACGTTGCCGACTGCACCCGCGACGACCACCTCAAGGAGCTCAAGGGCAAAGGCGGCGTCTTCAAGGCCACCGCTGGCCTCCAGAAAAAGTACGGTTCCGTGCGTGTCTTTAATTCGCCGCTCGCCGAAGCAGGCATCGTTGGCCGCGCCATCGGTATGGCCACCCGCGGCCTCAAGCCCGTTGCGGAAATACAGTTCTTCGACTACATCTGGCCCGCCATGATGCAGATTCGCTCGGAGCTGGCGCTCACCCGCTGGCGCTCCGGCGGCGGATTCAAGAGCCCCGCGGTCATCCGCGTGGCCATCGGCGGCTACCTCACCGGCGGCGCCATCTACCACAGCCAGTGCGGCGAAGTTATCTTCGCGCATCACCCCGGCCTGCGCGTGGTGATGCCCTCCACCGCGCTCGATACCTGCGGCCTGCTGCGCACCGCCATCCGCTGCGACGACCCGGTGATGTTCCTCGAGCACAAGCATCTCTACCGCCAGCCCTACAACCGCACGCCGTATCCCGGGCCGGACTTCACCATTCCGTTCGGTAAGGCGCGCGTCGTGCGCGAAGGCGACGCCGCGACCATCGTCACCTACGGCGCCGTCGTCCACCGCGCTGAAGTCGCCGCGGCCCAGCTCGAGCGCGAAGGCGTTTCCGTCGAAATCCTCGACCTGCGCACCCTCTCGCCCTACGACTGGGAGGCCATCGCCGCTTCCGTGCGCAAGACGAACCGCGTCGTCGTGGCCTACGAGGACATGCTCTCCTGGGGCTACGGCGCCGAAATCGCTGCCCGCATTGCCGACGAGCTCTTCTCCGACCTGGACGCGCCGGTGAAGCGCGTCGCCGCCGAGGACACCTTCTGCGCCTACCAGCCCAAGCTCGAAGACGAAATCCTTCCCCAGGTCGAAGACGTCGTCGCCGCCGTCAAATCCCTCGTCTCCTACTAGCAGGCTTTCACCCTGTCATCCCGGGCGCAGTGCCCTCGTCGTAGACGACGGGGCGGCGGGATCTTGGCTTGACGCGTGGTCCGTCTCTTAGCGAACTGTCCGCTCGCCACTTCTTCGTGCGAAACTTTTCTTTCCGTCCTCTCGTATGATTAAATGACCCCCGCCAACCGGAGAGGTGCTGCGATGGTCTGCGTAAGCTGCCAGAAGGACATCATGCCGGGCTCGCAATTCTGCTATCACTGTGGAGCCAAGCAGCCTGCCGCGGCTGCGGCTCCCGGAGCCGCTCCTGCCGCGCCGCCGCCGGCCGCGGTGCCGGGGCGCAAGCGCCTGATGCGCTCCATAAGCGACAAGAAGCTCGGCGGAGTTTGCGCCGGCTTCGCCGACTATTTCGATCTCGATCCGATGCTGGTCCGCATCGTTTGGCTGCTGGCGTTCCTGTGCGCCGGCGTGGGCGGATTGGCATACATCGTCTGCTGGATCGTCATCCCCCAGGCGCCCCCCGGATACGTTTCCGGCGCCGCCACCTCTTAGCTTCGCTTCTACTCCGCCGTGTCTCCTCAGGGGCGCGGGATTCTTGCCTGTGCTCTTTCTGTGGGGCAAGCTCGCCTAGGAATAGCTCTGAATCATCGCTAGCAGAAAGCACGCCTGCGTGAATGCGATCCGGAAGATTTGCGACCTCAGCGTCTTCCACATGGTTCCCTCGTCCCTTAGAACGCGGCCGCCCCCTTTTCTTGCAACTTTCCCTCCGTAAACCTCGTACCGTCTTTTGTGTCCCGCCATATCCCTGGGTACAAGGAGGCGAATTTGAGCCGGCGACTCTTCGCAAGGGCACTGGGTCTGTTGATTGTCTTGAACGCTGCGTCTCTTGCTTGCGCGCAGCGCGTCGTGGATCGAGGCATCGTAATCCAGAATGTCACCCTGATATCCCCGGAACGCTCCGCTCCCTTGCTTCATGCCGATGTTGTGATTGCCGATGGCCGCATCGTGGAAATCGCCGCCAATCTCGTTGTCGGCCCGCACGCGCGGCGCATCGACGGCGCCGGGCGCTTCCTGATCCCCGGTCTGGTCGATTCCCATGTGCACGTCGGCCATTCCGCAGCGCTCGATGACGACGCAATCGACGCCCACCCCGAGCTCTGGGCCGCCTACCGCGCGCAGGTTCCCCGCGCCTATCTCGCCTTCGGGTTTACTTCCGTCGTTGACCTTGACGCGACCCCGGCGGATCAAGCCTGGTTTGAAGGCGCGCTGCTGCATCCCCGCTTCTACTCGTGCGGCAAAGGAATCAAGATCGCCGGGGGATACATGGCGTTCAACGTTCCGGCCCCCTCCTCTCCGGGTTTTCCCAACCTGGTTTACGAACCGGAAGAGGCGGAGCACTGGCCCAAATCGCTGGACCCGGCCGGCTACACGCCCGAACGGGCGGTCTCGAGAGCCGCGGACGCCGGCGCCATTTGCGTGAAGGCCTTCGTGGAATCCGGATTCGGCACTTTCCACTGGCCCTATCTGCACACCGCGACGCTGCAGAAGATTCAGGCTGCTGCGGCCGCGCGCAAGCTGGTCCTCATGGTTCACGCCAACAGCGTCGACAGTTGGCGGTCCGCTGTCGACGCCCATGCCGGCATCATCGCCCACGGTCTGTGGGTCTGGCCGGGCGATTTGGCCGACTCCGCCCCGCCTCGGGTGGTCAGCGAGGCGATTGCTGCGGCAGCCCGCACCGGCACGCGCGTGCAGCCGACGCTGCAAACGGTTGCCGGTGAGCGCGCGATGCTTGACCCGGCCCTGCTGGACGACCCCCGGCTCGCGCTGGCCCTTCCCCCGGCCGTCATCGCCTACCTGCGATCTCCCGAAGGCGTGAACGCCCGAAACGCCCTCCTGGATGGGTATCGGAAGGCCTCTCCGCCGCCTGGCTTCGAGCCGTTGCTGACAGTCGGCATTGCAAGAACCCGGGCGACATTCAAAATCATGTTGCAGGATCACGTGCCGCTCATTTTCGGCAGCGACACCCCCGCCGGCGAAGGCTTCGGCAATCCGCCCGGCCTCAACGGCCGGCTCGAACTGCAGAGCTGGGCCGAGGCCGGCGCTCCCTTGCCGCTGATTCTCCGCGCCGCCACCCTCGACAATGCAATTGCTCTGAACTTGTCGCGGGAGCTGGGCTCCATCGAGCCGGGCAAGCGCGCCGACCTGCTCCTGCTCTCAAAGAATCCGCTCGCCGACATCTCTGCCTACGACTCGATCGAGACCATCTTTCTCAATGGAGTGCCCATCGCCCGGGAAACCCTCCGCCCCCCTGGCTAAGTCCCGAAGCGTCAATCAAGACCAGGCCGCTTCCTTCCTCCCGCCGTTGAACGGCTGCCCCGTGCAGTGTAGCCTCGACTTGAGGGGGGAAAATGGCTCAACTCAAGCGCATCGGGATCCTCACCGGCGGTGGCGACGTCCCCGGGCTGAACCCCGTTATCAAGAGCGTGGTCTACAAGGCGACGGAGATGCATGCCGACGTGCTCGGCATCCGCCGCGGCTGGGAAGGGTTGACGCACATGAAGCCCGGCGTGCTCCCCGACGAGGAGTACGTCCGCCCTCTGGACCGCGTGAACACCCGAGGGATTGACCGCACCGGCGGGACCATCCTGCACACTTCGCGCACCAACCCGAAAAAGGTGAAGAAGGCCAAGCTGCCGGCGCACCTCACGCCGGAGCAACTGAAGCCGCTCGCCCGCGGCGAGGACGTTTACGACCTCACGCCGGTCGTGGTGCGCAACATCGGGTCGCTCGGGCTCGACTGCCTCATCGCCATCGGCGGCGACGACACGCTGAGCTTCGCCCAGGCCCTCGAAGACGCTGGTGTGCCGGTGATCGGCATTCCCAAGACCATGGACAACGACGTGCCCGGCACGGAGTACTGCATCGGCTTCTCGACGGCCATCACCCGCGCCAAGGACCTCATCACCCGCCAGCGCACGACCATCGGCTCGCACGAGCGCATCGGGGTCTTCCGCATCTTCGGGCGCGATTCCGGCTTCACCGCTCTGTACACCGCGTACGTGACTTCCATCCGCTGCGTGCTGCCGGAGGTGGAGTTCGACCTGGAACGGCTGATGCAGATCCTGGTGGAGGACAAGCGCAACAACCCCAGCCGCTATTCCCTGGTGATTGCTTCCGAGGGCGCGGTGTGGAAGGGGCAGACGGTGGGCGAGTTCGGCGAGATAGACGCCTACGGCCACCGCAAGAAAGTGGACATCGGGCACGCGCTCGGGGAAGAGATCAAGCGGCGCACCGGCGAAGAGACGATTATCAGCGACCTGACCTACGACCTGCGCAGCGGCGAGCCGGACGCACTCGACCAGATGGTGGCGATTACCTTTGCGAACGTGGCGATGGACTTGATTCGCGACGGCGTGCACGGAAGGCTCGTCGCCGTGCGGGAAGGGAAGTACACCCATGCGCCCTTGCCGGACCCGAAAGCGGGGCCGCGGCGCGTGGATGTGGCGAAGCTTTACAACGTGGAGAGGTTCCGGCCGATTTATTCGGACAAGCTCGGCATGCCGCTGCTGCTGAGTACCCTGGGCGCGTAGAAA
This sequence comes from Candidatus Methylomirabilota bacterium, assembly GCA_035625855.1. Taxonomy (GTDB): domain Bacteria; phylum Acidobacteriota; class Terriglobia; order Acidiferrales; family UBA7541; genus Acidiferrum. Next base: position 13,096 of record DASPOW010000146.1, read on the forward strand.
GGACTGAAGGGTTGAACTACTCGTTTTTTGCCGGCCGCGACGCGCGGGACCTGCGCTCGAAGAGAATGCGGTCGAGCGAGAATGCGCCCGCGCCGGTCGAGGTTAGGACCAGGCAGACCACGCCGAGCGCGAGCGGAAACTCGTATTCGTGCACGGCGAAGTAACCTTTCGCCGAATGCACTTTCCAGATGGCCACGGCCATCTCGACCGAAAAGAGCAGTGCAATGGGCCGCGTAAAGACGCCGACAGCGAGCGCGATGCCGCCGCAGACCTCCAGAATGCCTGCGAGGTAAACGAAGCTGCCCGGCAGGCCGT
>DASPOW010000147.1:0-2106 GCA_035625855.1 Candidatus Methylomirabilota bacterium
TCATCTCCTCGTAGGCCTTCTGGTAGGCTTTCCAGTAGGCGCGCTCTTTCAGGTCGTTGGCCGAGAATTTCCAATGTTTCTTGGCATCGTCCAGACGCTCCAGAAAACGCTTGCGCTGCTCCTTCTTCGAAAGATGCAGGAAAAACTTCAGAGTGACCACGCCGCTCTGGGCCAGGAGGCGCTCAAAGGCGTTGATATCCTTGTAGCGCTCCACCCAGATGTCATTCGTCAACATTTTCTTGGGAATCCGTACCGAGCGCAGCAGTTCCGGATGGACGCGCACGACCAGGACATCCTCATAGTAGGAGCGGTTAAAGATGCCGATGCGCCCGCGCTCCGGCGTGTGGGCGTGGGCTCGCCAGAGGAAATCGTGGCTCAACTCCTCCGCTGACGGAACTTTGAAGGCGTGAACCTCGCAACCCTGTGGGTTCACCCCGGACATCACGTGGCTGATTACGCCGTCCTTCCCTCCGGCGTCCATCGCCTGAAGAATGATGAGTAGGGACCAGGAGTTTGCCGCGTAGAGCTTTTCCTGAAGATGACGGAGTTGCTCAATGCCGCTTTCCAGAAGCTCCCCGGCATGTTGCTTCGACTTGAAATGGGCAGTGTCGGCGGGATCGAAATCCCGCAGGCGAAACCCTTCTCCGCTGGAGACGAGGTAGCGTGCGGCGAGTTTTGCCGATTGCTTTTGAATCGAGCGCTCTTTCATGCAACTCCTGCGAGCCAAGCGTCCGACTGGCCAGACGCTAGACTAGACAGAAACGTTTCTTTTGCAAACCGAAAATCCTCGGAGCCGGGCAATCTGGTATTCTCTGCAGGCCCCAGGTTGCGCGGCTTGGAGGCGCGGATTTCCAGCCATGAGCCCTGTTTTCAGCGAAAGAACAAAGGAACTCCAGCGCCGCTTGCTGGCATTCATGGATGAGTTCATCTACCCCAACGAGCGACGCTTCGAAGAGGAGGTTGCGAGGGAACGCTGGAAACCGACGCGGGTCATAGAAGAGCTAAAGCCGAAGGCGCGCGCGGCGGGCCTATGGAACCTGTTTCTTCCCGACAGCGAGCACGGCGCCGGTTTGACGAACCTGGAATACGCTCCGCTCTGCGAAATCATGGGGCGCAGCTTCATGGCGCCCGAGGTGTTCAACTGTTCTGCGCCGGACACGGGAAACATGGAGGTACTCGCGCGCTACGGCAGTTCTGAGCAGAAGGAACGTTGGCTGAAGCCGTTGCTCGCGGGCGAGATCCGTTCCTGCTTCGCGATGACCGAACCGGACGTGGCGTCGTCCGACGCGACAAACATTCGCGCGAGCATCGTGCGCTCCGGCGGTGATTACATCCTCAACGGCCGCAAGTGGTGGACGTCCGGCGCGGGCGATCCCCGCTGCAAGATCGCGATTTTCATGGGCAAGACCGACCCGTCGGCCGCGCCTTACAAGCAGCAATCCATGATCCTGGTGCCGATGGATGCGCCGGGAGTGAAAATCGAGCGGATGCTGAGCGTTTACGGCTACGACCACGCGCCGCATGGGCACGGAGAAGTCACCTTCGAGAACGTCCGTGTGCCGGCGTCAAACATGCTGCTCGGCGAGGGGCGCGGCTTCGAGATTGCGCAGGGGCGGTTGGGGCCGGGCCGTATTCATCACTGCATGCGCTCCATCGGCGTGGCGGAGCGCGCCCTGGAGACGATGTGCAAGCGCGTCGCCTCGCGTGGGGCGTTCGGGAAAACGCTTGCGGAACAGGGCACGATCCGCGCGGACATCGCTGCTTCGCGGATCGAGATCGAACAGGCGCGCTTGCTGACGCTCAAGGCCGCGGAGATGATGGACACCGCCGGAAACAAAGCCGCCCGGGGCGAAATCTCCATGATCAAGGTGGTGGCGCCGAATGTGGCACTGCGAGTGCTGGACCGCGCCGTCCAGGCGCACGGCGGCGCGGGCGTGTCGCAGGACACATTCCTGGCGAGCGCCTGGGCCAACGTCCGCACGCTACGCATCGCCGACGGCCCCGACGAGGTTCATATCGAAGCCATTGCCAGGCACGAGCTCAAGAAATGGGCCGCCGAGGGGAAGCGATAGGAAAATGTCGCCGGCCGCGATCGACAGCCTGCAG
>DASPOW010000148.1:0-6913 GCA_035625855.1 Candidatus Methylomirabilota bacterium
AGGGTCAGTGGACCAAGCGCGATGGCTGGCCCGAGAAACCGGAAGATTGGAAGAGAATTCTGGGCTGGATCGTGCGGCGCAAGATGGCCCCCGCCGCGGCGACTCGCGCCGGTTTCACGAACGAGGCGGCGCGGTCTTTCCGCGAGGTATTTCCGCTTTTCAGGCTGACGTCTCTGCCGGACTAGCACCGGACATTGACGCTCCCGCGCGTGTCGCATACGATTCCGCTGCCCGTACCGTGCATTTCGAAAAAAGGGGAGACTTTCATGCACAGATTCTGTCGCGCTTTTTCGTTTTCCGGCCTTGCGTTTGTGGTTGCCTTCGCGGCGCGTGCTCAGCGCCCCCCGCAGCAACCCCCGGCAGAGCGCGGCGGAGAAGAACGCGCCCGGGAGGAGAAGCCTGCGGAAAAGAAACCTGCGCCCGAGGAAAAGACGAGCCAGACGAAGCACTCGGTTCGCATCGGCGGCCAGGAAATCAAATACACCGCAACCGCCGGCACGCTGCTCCTGAAACTGGAGGACGGCACTCCCAAAGCGAGTGTCTTCTATGTCGCCTACACGAAAGACGACGTCAGCGACCCCGCGCAGCGCCCGATTACCTTTACCTTCAATGGCGGTCCCGGGTCTTCCTCCGTGTGGCTGCATATGGGCGCGTTCGGGCCGCGCCGGGTGCAGATGGGCGATGCCGGTTCGCTCCTGCCGCCGCCCTACAGGCTTGTCGACAACGAGTCGTCGCTTCTCGACGTGACCGACCTCGTTTTCATCGACCCCGTATCCACGGGCTACAGCCGCGCGGTTCCCGGCGAAGCTCCCGCGCAGTTTCACGGCGTGGACCAGGACATTCAGTCCGTCGGCGATTTCATCCGCCTTTACACCACGCGCTCCAAGCGCTGGGCGTCGCCGAAGTTTCTCGCCGGCGAAAGCTACGGTACGACGCGCGCCGCGGGCCTTTCCGGATATCTCCAGGAACGCTACGGGATGTATCTCAACGGAATCGTGCTTATTTCTTCGATTTTGAACTTCGAGACCGCGCGCTTCGACGTCGGCAACGACCTGCCGTATATCCTGTTTCTGCCCACGTACACCGCTATCGCCTGGTATCACAAGAAACTGCCCGCCGACCTGCAAAGCGATTTACGCAAGGCCGTCGAGGAATCGGAGCAGTTTGCCCGCGGGGAGTACCTGAGTGCGCTGATGGCCGGCGATGCGTTATCCGTGGAACGCCGTGCGGACATTTCGCAGAAGCTGGCGCGCCTCACCGGCCTGCCTCGAAGCTTTGTGGACGAGTGCAACCTGCGCATCCACATCTCCCGTTTCACCAAGGAGCTTCTGCGCAGCGACCGCCGCACGGTGGGGCGCATTGACGGCCGCTTCACGGGCGTGGACCGCGACGCTGCCGGGGAGCATCCGGACTACGACCCGAGCATCGCCGCGATTACCGGCCCCTACTCCGGGGCACTCAACGATTACGTGCGGAGCGACCTGAAGTTCGAGAGCGACCTGCCCTACGAGATTCTCACCGGACGCGTGCAGCCATGGAGTTATGCCAATTATCAGAACCATTATCTCAACGTCGCCGAGACTCTTCGCAGCGCCATGACGCAGAATCCCTTTCTCCGGGTTTTCGTCGCCAAGGGCTACTACGACCTCGCAACGCCGTTTTTCGCCGCGGAATACACCTTCGACCATCTCGAAATTGACCCGACGCTGCGCACCCATCTGAGCGGAGCCTATTACGAGGCGGGACACATGATGTACGCGCACATGCCTTCACTCGCCAAGCTCAAGCAGGACATCGCCCAGTTCATTCGCGCGAGCATTTCGAAGTGAAGCGGGTTTTGTCCGCCGGCATTTGGCTGGTGGTTGGCGTCTGCGGCGCGGGGGCCCTGGCCGCCATTGCCTTTCATCGCGGCGAAGGGCTCAGCGCTACGTGGTTCGTTCTCGCCGCGGTTTGCTGTTATCTTGTGGCGTATCGATTCTATTCTGCGTTTGTCGCGGCGCGTGTTCTGGCTCTCGACAATTCCCGCGCCACGCCCGCGGAACGCCACGACGACGGCCGGGATTTTGTCCCCACCAACAAGTGGGTTCTCTTTGGCCATCACTTTGCCGCCATCGCGGGCCCGGGACCTCTGGTGGGGCCCACGCTCGCCGCGCAGTTCGGTTACCTGCCCGGGACCCTCTGGCTTATCGCCGGCGCCGTTCTCGGCGGCTGCGTTCAGGACTTCGTCATTCTCTTCTGCTCCATCCGCCGCGACGGCAAGTCCCTCGGCCAGATGGCCCGCGAAGAAGTGGGGCGGCGCGGCGGGTTCCTGGCGCAACTCGCGGTCCTGACCATCATGGTCATCCTCCTCGCGGTTGTCGGCCTGGTGATCGTCAACGCGCTGAAGTCCTCGCCCTGGGCCACGTTCACTCTCGCCATGACCATTCCCATCGCGCTGCTGATGGGCGTCTATCTGCGCTACTGGCGGCCCGGGCGCGTCCTGGAGGCCTCCGCGCTTGGCGTCGTGCTCATCGTTTTTGTCGTCGTTGCGGGTCAATGGGTCAGCCAGGCGCCTTCCTGGGCGCGCGTCTTTACGCTCAGCGGCACCGCCCTGGCGTTTGCCATCATCGCCTACGGTTTTGCCGCCTCGGCCCTGCCCGTCTGGCTGTTGCTCGCCCCGCGCGACTACCTGAGCGCTTTCATCAAGGCCGGGGCGGTGCTCGCTTTGGCCGGGGGCATTCTCATCGTTCGCCCGGCCGTCCAAATGCCCGCGCTCACCCGCTTCGTTGACGGCTCCGGCCCAGTGTTCGCCGGAAAGGTCTTCCCGTTTTGCTTCATCACCATCGCCTGCGGCGCGGTGAGCGGCTTTCACGCGCTCATCTCCTCGGGCACGACGCCCAAGATGATTCTTCGCGAGGGCCACGCCCGCTTCATCGGCTACGGCGCGATGCTTCTCGAGTCTTTCGTGGGCGTGATGGCCATGGTCGCCGCTTGCGCCATGCCTCCGGGCGTCTATTTCGCCATCAACAGCCCTGCGGGAATCGTCGGCTCGACTGCGCAAAGTGCCGCCGCGACCATTTCCTCCTGGGGCTTCCCCTTGAATCCGACCGCCATGGTGGAGCTCGCCCGCGGCGTCGGCGAACAGACCCTCTTGAACCGGGCCGGCGGCGCTCCCTCTCTCGCCGTAGGAATGGCGCAGATCTTCTCCAACACCATCGGCGGGCCGCGTCTGCTGAGCATCTGGTATCACTTCGCTATCATGTTCGAGGCGCTCTTTATTCTCACGGTGCTTGATGCCGGCACGCGCGTCGGCCGCTTCATGCTGCAGGAACTGGGCGGCCGCGTGTGGAAGCCCCTCGGAAGCCATGGTTGGACGCCCGGAATCCTGGTGACCAGCGCAGCCATCGTCGGTTTGTGGGGCTATTTTCTCTATCAGGGCGTCGTAGATCCACTTGGCGGAATCAATCTGTTGTGGCCCCTGTTCGGCATCGCCAACCAGCTCCTCGCCGCGGTGGCTCTGGTGGTTGCCACGACGATCTTGATCAAGATGGGCCGGTGGCGGTGGCTGTGGGTCACGCTTACGCCGATGTGCGCACTCGTGACCGTCACCATGACTGCGAGCTACCAGAAGATATTTCACCCCGACCCCCGCATCGGCCTTCTCTCGAACGCTTCGGCGCTGGCCGGGCAACTCGCCGCCGGCAGCATCCCCGCCGCGCGGGTCGCGGAGGTCCACCGCCTCATTTTCAGCCAGCGGCTCGACGCCGTTGTCTGCGCGGTTCTCGCGCTGATGATCGTCGCGCTGCTCGCGGAAGCCGGGCGCCTCTGGTACGGCCTTATCACGCGCCAGATACGACCCGTGCTGCACGAGTCGCCCTACATTGCTACTCGCTGGGCGGCAGGAGACTGATGCTTTTCCTTCTTCGTGCATTCCGCATTTTCTGGCGTGCCCTTCGCGAATGGTCCGGTGACGCCGCTTATGAGCGTTACCTTTGTGCCTTGCAGGGTGGCAGAGGCGAAACACCTGCGCCCCTGTCGCCGACGGACTTCTACCTCGAGCAGCTCGAGCGGCGCTATGCGACCCCAAGCCGCTGCTGTTGACCGTCCAACGTGGTTCTTGCCGCGCCCCGCCGACCGCCGTAAAATGCCTGCCGGTTCCTCGGGTGTTGGTCTTGAGGAGGAAAGAGGAATGAAAAAACCCATCTGGTTGCTGCTCAGCGTGTTTCTTGCGACAGGTGTTTCTCTCGCCCAGTATGGTGGAATGTCACAGGGGAAGAAGGGCTCGGCTGAAAAGCCAGACTTCGAAATCACGGCAAGCTACATCGAGGCCTGCAGTTGCGATATGTTCTGCCCGTGTTATTACAACAACCGCTCGACGCTGCATGACGGCGTCCAGTACTGCCGAGCCAATCTTGTCTTCAAGGTGGACCAGGGTCACTACAGGGACGTGAAGCTCGACGGCGCCAAGGTGTGGCTCTCAAGCGATCTCGGCAGCGACTGGAGCACCGGCAAGGACTCCTGGGCGGTCGTGACCTTCGACCCGTCCGTCACGCCGGACCAACAGAAAGCGCTCGGGGACATCATCGCTCAGCTTTACCCCTTCAAGTGGACGTGGCTCAAGACGGACACGGCGGCGTTCTCCTGGAAAGTTGACACGAAGACCGGAGTCGCTGAGGCGAAGCGCGCTGACGGCAAAGGCGACGTCATTCTGGAGCGCGTTCCGCAGCGCGACGACCCGGCCCACGAAACCGTTGTACACAACCTGCACTACTGGAACGCTCAGTCCAACAACGGCTTCCGCATGTGGAAGACAAAGCGCGAATACTACGAAGGGCAGGGGCAGAAGTTCGATTACAGCGGAACGAACGGTTTCCTGATTACGATCCACTTCTCGGGCAAGGCGGCCGCTGCTTCCGGCGACTGAAATTGCCTGCAAACCGGAGAAAACTGCGCCCCGGTCAAGACCGGCCGGGCGCCTGCGTGCCCTAGACCTCGTCTTCTTCCTCGCGGCGCTTGAGCCGGATCGTCTGCGTGCTGAGATTGCCTCCTTGCCCATGCACGCCGGCGAGGATTGCGCGGCGTGTTTCCTCGGGTAGCATTTCCGGCGCGTACACGCCGCCAAGATCTCGCGGGAAAAACTTGATGAACTGCGACGCCACCCGCGCGGTCACAAATGCCACCGGAGTTGCAAACAGTCCCCGCTGCCGGATCTGGTACAACGTAGGAAACGAGCAATCGGTCCGAATAAGCAAGGTCCGGTCCTTTTTTACTCCGCGCACGAGAATTGCTGCGGCAAACCGCGCGTTTTGCAGTACGCCTCTGCGGATCAATTTCGCCACCGTTCGCGGCGTCGGCGTGTGTGGAAACCTATGCCGCGCCATCCCTCGCGAGCGGCTCAGCTTTCCCTGGCGTTGCCATCGTCGCAGCCGTTCGATCTCATTCCCGCCGATTTTCACGTCCAGTTCTTTCATCGCAATGAAGTGCGGCAGGGTCCCGACCTCGTCCTGCGCCGCCAGAAAGACGCGGGTCGCCCCGATTGGCTTCGCAAAGCGAAAGGTCTCGGCTTCCGAAAATCTCTTTCCCAGGACGAATTTTCCCCCGCGATAGATCCGCGGATGTGACACGGCTTCGTCGAAGGAGACCTCCGGCGACCATTGCGAGATGGGGTCGTCGCTCTCCGTGCTTTCGTAGAGGCGGATATGCACGCTTTCCACGTGGTCCAGCGCGTCCGCCGCGCGGCGCACCAGAAGGTTGGTCAGGCCGGGCGCCGCTCCCGCGTTGATCACTGCAGCACGCTTCTTTTTCTCGAATCTTCGGGCGTAGCGGAACTGCTCGGCGCGAAAGGGATTGCGCCGCATGTGCGCACTCAAGTCCAGATAGTGGGCTCGCAGGCGGAGCGCCGCTCGCATGACAATTTCGTTAAAGACCGAAGCCGTCGCATTGACGATAAGCTGGCACCGCCGGCCCGCGCGCACGATGGCCCGCAGGTTCCGGGCGTTGACCGCCTTGATTTCGATCTTGCTCTTCTTGCCGAGAAAGCGACGCGCTCGTTCGGGGTCGCGGTCCCCGCACCAGACGGTGTGTCCTTGTCGCTCGAGCAGGTGTGCCAGCAAGGAGCCGGACGCTCCCGTGCCCAGTATAAAGATCCGCATTCGCGCGAGAACTCTATCACATAAGCTCGGCGGCCCCTTCGCTTGCCTTCCCGGAATTGCACCCAATCTGGTACAGGCGTAAGATATCGTTGCCTCCGACCTCTGCTGCCTTCCGGGGAGAAATCCCGTGGCGCAGGGGCGATGTTCCGGTGCGTCGCCGGAACTGAGGGCCCGGGCGGAAACGCCTTGGCCTCCCGTGCTTGGAAAGGAGCCCTACCGCGAGGGCAGCGCGCCCCGCGGCGTGTCGCCCGATTCCGAGCCCGGAATCGGGCGTTTTGCTGTAACGGGTAGGTTCCAGCGGGGAATGGCCCTTCAGGACAAATTCGGCCGGCAGATAACCGACTTACGGATCTCCGTCACTGACCGCTGCAACTTCCGCTGCGTCTATTGCATGCCGCGTGAAGTCTTCGACTCGGCCTACCGCTTCCTGCCGCACGAGGCGATCCTCAGCTTCGAGGAGATCGCGCGCCTCGCGCGCGTATTCGTGGGGCTGGGCGTGCAGAAGATCCGCCTCACCGGCGGCGAGCCGCTGCTGCGCCGCGACCTCGAGCGGCTCGTCGCGATGCTCGCGGAGATCCCCGGGCTCGACCTCACGCTGACCACGAACGGCGCGCTGCTCGCGGCGAAGGCGCCGGCGCTCCGCGACGCGGGCCTCCGGCGCGTGACCGTCAGCCTCGACTCGCTCGACGACGAGGTCTTCCGCCGGATGAACGACGTCGACTTCCCCGTCGGGCGCGTGCTGGAGGGGATCGAGGCGGCCCTCGCCGCCGGCCTCGCCCCTG
>DASPOW010000149.1:0-3643 GCA_035625855.1 Candidatus Methylomirabilota bacterium
GTCGTACTCACCGGCTTCGGGTACCTCGGCGCGGCGGTCCGGGACGCCGCCGCAACCGAGCCCCGCAGGCGCACCCAGGTCGAACTGCTGCTTCTTGCCGCGGTCGCTTCTTTGCTCATGCTCCGCGTCACCCTGCCGCTGTGGAATCTCCTGCCGAAGCTCACGTATCTGCAGTTTCCGTGGCGCTGGCTGCTGCCGCTCGCTGTGCCCTTCGCCTGGTTCGCGGCCGGTGCGTTCGCGCGCCGCCGCCTGCGCTGGGTCGCCGTCGCCTGCGCCGTGGTGGTGCTCCCCGGCACGGCAGCGTTCCTCGTGCCGCACGCGTGGTGGGATACGGAAGACTTCCCGGTCCTGCGCCAGGCGATTGCAGCCGGAGCGGGTTACGAAGGCACCGACGAGTACGACCCCGTCGGCGACGACCGCACCGATCTCCCCCAGCACGCGCCACAGGCGCGGCTTCTCTTCGATGAAGGGGACGTTGCGCCCGGCCTTCGCGCCTCTGTCGAAGTCGAGCGCTGGGCGCCCGGCGAGAAACTCGTCCGCGTCAAAACGTCCCTGCCGGTAAAGCTGGCCCTCCGCGTTCTCGACTATCCCGCCTGGCGCGTCGAGCTGAACGGCGTGGCCGTCGCGCCCTCGCACCCCGACCGCACCCGGCAAATCATCGTCCCGCTCCCCGCGGGCGATTCCCGTGTCTCCGTCCGCTTCACGCGCACCCCGGACCGCACCGCCGCCGCGGCGGTATCCCTCTTTACGGTTTGCGTGTTCTTCTGGCTCTATCGCCGGTCTACGGCGTGATGGCGGACGTCCTGGCCCTGCACCAGGTAAATCACGTCTTCCGCGATGTTCGTGGCGTGGTCGCCGATGCGCTCCAGGTTCTTGGCCACCAGGATCAGCTCGAACGCCGGGTACACCACGCTCGAATCCCCCATCATGTAGGTAAGCAGCTCGCGGAAAATCTGGTCGCGGAGTTGGTCCACCCGATCGTCGCGCGCCAGGACCTTCTGCGCCAGCTCGACGTCGCGCCGGACCACGGCGTTCAGGGCGTCGCGCACCATCTCCTCGGCGATTTCGCTCATGCGCGGCAGATCCACATAGGGCTTCACACGCGGGTGCCGTAGAATGCGCTGCGCCGACTGCGCGATGTTCACCGCCTGGTCGCCGATGCGCTCCAGGTCGTTGTTGATCCGCGACACCGCCAGCACGAACCGCAGGTCCACCGCCATCAGCTGATGCAGGGCCATGAGCTGCACCACGCGGTCGTCTATCTCGATCTGCAGCTCGTTGATGGCGTCTTCTTCCGCCAGGACTCGCTTCGCCAGCGCTTCGTCCGTGTCCAGCACCGCGTGCACCGCCTGGTGCACCGCGCGTTCCGCCAGGCTGCCCATCCACAGCAGCCGTTCTTTCAGTTCGTTCAGGTCTCTTTCGAAGTGGCGTTCCATGAAGTTCCTTTCCGGTACTGCGCCGCGCGCTGGGCCGCTTCTTGCGCCTTTCTCATCCGAACCGGCCGGTGATGTACGCCTCCGTTCGCGGATCCGTCGGCGTGGTGAAGAGCTGCGGCGTCGGGCTGAACTCCACCAGCACGCCGTTGAGCATGAACGCCGTGAAGTCGCTCACGCGCGCCGCCTGCTGCATGTTGTGGGTCACGATCACGATGGTGCAGGACTCCTTCAACTGCACCAGCAGCTCCTCGATCTTCGCGGTGCTGATGGGATCGAGCGCCGAGCAGGGCTCGTCCAGCAGCAGCACTTCCGGCTCGACGGCCAGCGCCCGCGCGATGCACAGCCGCTGCTGCTGCCCGCCGGAAAGCTCGTAGGCCGATTTGTGCAGGTGGTCCTTCACCTCGTCCCACAGCGCCGCGCGGTGCAGGCTCCCTTCGACGATCTCCGCGACCGGCTTCTTGTGCCCGTTCACCCGCGGGCCGTACGCCACGTTGTCGTAGATGGACTTCGGAAACGGGTTGGGCCGCTGGAAGACCATGCCGACGCGGCTGCGCAGCTTGGTGACGTCCTGCGCGAAAATGCTTTGCCCGTCCAGCAGGATTTCGCCCTCCAGGCGGGTGTTGCGCACCGTTTCCTGCATGCGGTTGAGCGTGCGCAGCAGCGTGGACTTTCCGCACCCGGAAGGCCCGATCAGCGCCGTGACGCGGTTCGTGCCGATGCCCAGGTTGACGTCGAACAGCGCCTGCTTCGGCCCGTAAAAGAAATTCACCCTGGAAACAGTCATGCGCATGGATTGGCTGCTGGTCATCGCATGCCCCGCCGGTCCGGGCGACACCGACACGTTAACAGAAATCGCGGGCTTCGCTGATGCTGACATTCCGTCCATCTCCTTATTCCCTCGGTATCGCAGAGCCGCGCGCCAGCACTGTGCGCACCAGGATGTTCGTCAGTAGAACCAGCCCCAGCAGCACTAGCCCCGCGGCCCACGCCTGCCGGTGCCAGTCTTCATACGGCGCGATGGCGTACGTGTAGATCATCACCGGCAGAGACGCCGTGGGCTGGCCCCACCCGTGGCTCCAGAAGCGGTTGCCGAACGCCGTAAAGATCAGCGGCGCCGTTTCTCCCGCCACCCGCGCCAGCGCCAGCAGGATCGCGGTCAGAATGCCCCGGTAAGCCGCGGGGACGATGACCGACGCGATGGTGCGCCACCTGCTCGCCCCCAGCGCCATGGCCCCTTCCCGCAGCGCACGCGGCACCCCGTTCAGGAACTCCTCCGTGCTGCGCAGCGTGATGGGAATCATCATCACGCCCAGGGCGAACCCTCCGGCAAGCGTCGAAAAGTGCCCGAACGGTTTCACCAGCAGCGCGTAGGCCAGAATCCCGATGACGATGGACGGCGCGCCGTTCATCAGGTCTGCGGCGTAGCGCACGACAAACCCGGCCGTCTTTCCGCCGAACTCCGCCAGGTAAACCCCTCCCAGAAAACCGATCGGCACGCCCACCATTGACGCCAGCAGCAGCAGCTTCGCGCTGCCCAGAATCGCGTTGGCCATTCCGCCGCCCGTCTCCCCGACTGGCGTCGGCAGCTTCACGAAGAAGCTCCAGCTCAGAGAAGTGCTCCCGTGATACACCAGGTATCCCAGGATGAAGAACAGCACGGAGACGGCCGCCAGCGCACACACCCCGGTCATCGTCAGCATGAACGCGCTCAGAATCTTCCGCCAGCGCAGCCGGGCGCTCATGCGCGCGCCCCCGTTCCTCGGCCCTGCGTCGCCAGAATCAGAATGCGCGCCAGTCCATTCAGGATGAACGTCAGCAGGAACAGCACCAGGCCCAGTTCGATGAGTGACTGCAGGTACAGGTCGCCCGTGGCTTCCGTGAACTGGTTGGCGATCACCGAAGCGATGGAATCTCCCGGTGCGAAGAGCGACGCCGCAACCTGCGGCGTGTTTCCGATGACCATCGTGACCGCCATCGTCTCTCCGAGTGCGCGCGCCAGTGCCAGGAAGATCGACCCGAAGATGCCCGTGCGGGCAAACGGCACCACCACTTTCCACGTGGACTCCCAGCGCGTGGCGCCCAGCGCCAGCGCGGCTTCCCGCTGGTCCCGCGGCACGGACATCAGCACTTCCCGCGAAACTGAAATGATGAACGGGATGACCATGATGGCCAGAACCATTCCCGCCGTCAGGAAACCGATGCCGTAG
>DASPOW010000150.1:0-3239 GCA_035625855.1 Candidatus Methylomirabilota bacterium
ACCGCCACCAAATAACCCGGCCCGGCAAAGGCCAGAACTTTCTTCAGCCAGGAGGCTCCGTGCGCGACGGGAATGGTCCGGAAAGACTCCGGCAGAGAAGGCAAGGCGGGTTTCGAGGCGACCGCTTGCGCGGGGACACTCCCCGGCGGGGTTTGTGGCTCCGCGGCAAGCTCCGTGGAATTAAGGGGCGTCACCGTTGCTAGTTAACCTAGATAAATACGCGTTCTAAACTACATTTAACATCTGCGGCTGTCAATAGTACGGAGACGGAAAGTTTCTTGCGACGAAGCACTCGGGCTCAGGAAGGCGCTTTTCGAGACCTGCCATGGCAATACGGCGCCCGCGGCTTCAGCCAGGCGCGCGCGATGTGGTACTTTCGTGAGCGAACGAAGGAGACATCATGGACCAGCAGGGACAGCCGCCAGCCGCCGGGCAAGTGCAAATCAAAGCCGATGAAAAAGAGCTTCAGGGGCTTTACAGCAACCTGGTGATGATTCACCACAACCTCGAAGAGTTCACTCTGAACTTTGTGTACATCTTTCCGAACGGCTCGCAGGGCAAGCTGCTCTCGAGCCTGATTGTCAGCCCCGGCCACGCGAAGCGCATCTCGCGGGCGCTCAGCGAGAACATCGCGCGGTACGAAGCGCAGTTCGGGGCCATCAAGGAGCAGCCCGACGGGGGAGGCGCCGCGCCCAGCGTGGGATTCGTCCAGTAACCGGCCGCTGCGCGCCGCCGAACGCGAACACCCTCACTTGTCCGCCTGGACCGGGGCGCCGGCGCGGCTCCATTCGTAGAATGAGGCGGGGTACATCGCCGCCCGGTAACCGAGATACCTGGCGACGAAGTAGTCCATAGACGATTGCATGCCGGTGCGGCAGTAGGTCACTACCTGCGCCGAGCCGGCCGACGACGGAGCTCCGGCGGCTTCGAACACTCGGCGAAGTTCGGATGGAGACTTCAAGACAGGGTTGGCGGGGCTCTCCAGTAGATTCATCCAATAGAGGCAAGCTGCGCCGGGGATGTGCCCCGTGCGCGGCACGTCCTCCGAGGCGCGCGCACCGGAGAACTCCTCCGGCGGGCGCGCGTCCAGGAGGGCCGCGGCCGGGCGGAGGCGTTGTGAAAGGCTCGCGGACAGAGCGCGCACTTCGTCCAGGCCGAGGAGAACCTCGGGATGCACGTGCGCGGCGAAATCTCCCGGTAGGGGCCTGACCGTCTCAAAGGACAGCGGCCGCCCTTCGCGTTTCCAGGCTTCCAGGCCGCCGTCGAGCAGCGCGGGGTTTGCGGCGCCGAGATAGTCCAGGGTGAAAAATGCGCGCGCCGCGCAAAGCCCGAGGCGTTCGCCGTAAAGGACGATGCGGCTGCGGGCGTTCACGCCGGCCCCGCGAAAAACCGCCTCCAGTTTTTCCGGGGGCGGAACGGCATGCAGCGCGGCACCACGCCTCTCCACCAAGTCGCCAAGGGAAACGAACCGCGCGCCTGGAATATGCCCCGCCGAGCAGAACTCCGGAGCCTGGGCGACGCACAGCACGACAAGATCGGCGTCGCCGAGGTGCCGCGCGAGCCACTGGCCGGATACGAGAAGCTCGGGATGCCCGGCAGGCTCGTCCGGCGGCTGCGCTGCGCTCCCAGCGGGGGCCGCTGCACGCGCAAACATCAGGACGACGCAAGACGCCGTCAAAATCACTTTGGCAGCACGCATTATGGTTCTGGCAGGTGTGCGCTAGCGCTTCGCCTCACCCTTTACGACCGGCAGATGCTGCATCTCCGACCATTCGTAGTAGGAGCCGTCGTACATGGCCGCGTCGTATCCGAGATACTTCGCCAGAAAGTAGCCGTGCGAGGCCTGCAGGCCTACCTCGCAATAGGTGATGACCTTTTCGCCGGGTTTGATTCCGGCTTGATCATAGATTCTGCGAAGTTCAGCCACCGGGCGAAAAACCGGCGAATCCGCGCTGACGAGCGTGTCCAGCCAATACACATTGCTTGCTCCGGCGAGATGGCCCGCGGTGTAGCGGCGAGCGGGGCGCGCGTCCACGATCGCGGTCTTGCCGTCGCGCGATTCCACGGCTCTTTTCACTTCGTCGAGCATGGCGCGAACCGCGGGCTTGACGCGCGGCGTGAACGTCGCGGGAGAAAACTTAGGCTGCTCCGAGGAAACCGGCCGCTTTTCGTTCAGCCATTGCTCGATGCCGCCGTCGAGCAGGGTTGTTCGTTCGTGACCCAGAAAATCCAGCGTGTAGTAGGCGCGCGCCGCCAGGGGGAACCACGCCGTGGTGTAGATAATCACGCGGGAGCTGTCGTCCACACCGGCCTCTTCGAACACCTTTTTGAGCTGTTGCACCGAAGGCAGTTCGGACATGGCGCCGACATGTTCGTCCACGAACTGGTCGGATTGGATGTAATGAGCCCCCGGGATGTGCCCGCGGATGTAGTCGCTCCGCTTGTCGGCCACGTGCAAGACGACGACATCCGGGTCTTTGAGGTGTTCGGCGAGCCAGGCGGTGGAAACCAGCATTTCCGGATGGGCCGGCTTTGCCTCCTGCGCCCCTGGCTGCGATGCCGCCGCCGCACACAACGCCAATGCCAGAATTCCGAACGCCAACCATCGCTTGGGGGGCCTGAAGTTCTCTTTCATCTGTGACCTCGCTTGCCGAATGTGACGGCCACAGGCCGGGACCGGAGCCGCGGCGCCGGCCGAGCCTGCTACTATGTCGTGAGACGCCATAGGGGATTCATTGGCATAGACGGAACAGGCAGCCAAACGTTTCCGGCGAGAAAGCGGGCGGAGCGACAATTGGCGGGGCCAGAACGCTCGTGTAGAATCGATGGAGTCCGGGCCTGTAGCTCAGGTGGTTAGAGCGCGCCCCTGATAAGGGCGAGGTCGGTAGTTCGAGTCTACCCAGGCCCACCAGCCTTCGCTCGCGGGCAATCGGCAACTGGAAGCGATGAGCGAATTCCGCGAGCTGCGGCTCGGCGGGCCAGCTTCCGCGCGATCCTGCGCAGCGCGTCATAGATCAGTCGGAAAGTTAAGCTGCCGCGCCCAAGCCCGGAGAGCGCAGGCGGCGGGGCCGCAGTTACAACCCGCGGGCAAGCACGAGAGGAAGCACATGGTCGCGCGTCAGAGGCGCAAGCCGGAGACCGCCGGTGCGCGACGGCTCCACCCAAGTTATCTCTTCGATTTCCGCTCTAGGCTGAACGTGGCCTGCAATCTCCGCGCAAATGAGCAGCGCTTCGACCGT
>DASPOW010000151.1:0-2976 GCA_035625855.1 Candidatus Methylomirabilota bacterium
GGGACGCGCCCGAACGTTTCGACCACATCCGCCACTTTGCCTTTCCATCCTTCGGAAAGCGCCCAGAGGATGAGCAGCGGGCCCAGAGTCATCAACAGGAACTCCAGGGATGCAGGGTATTTCGTCGTATTGAGGAATCCCAGGAAGCCACGGAGCGTGAAAAAGTGGCCCTGCCACGGCCGGGGGTCGCCGTACAGGTTGAGCGCGCGCAGCAGGACAAAGGCGGCGCTCATCGCGACGCCCAGCTTCAGGCAGATTCCGCGCCGGCGGTCAGGCGCGGCCTCCGCCACCGCGCCGAAGGCATAGCCGGCCATCATCACGCCAATCCAGGGCACCAGAACGTACAGGATCAGCAGCGGCGGCCCCGAACCGCCCAACTGCACCGCGCCGCCGAAATACAGAATCTTCAGCAGCCAGGGCGGATCGCTGTTCGCGTAAATCTGCTGGAGTTGCCCGGCAAAAAGATCGGTGACGTTGTGCAGCGCAACGATGGCGATGCCCATCATGGCGATTGCCGCCCGTGGCAAGTAGACGACCGCAGCCATCAGGACCATGCACCAGCCGAGCATCCAGATGACGCCAGCCAGAAGGTAGTGCGCGAAGTCGAGGTTGAAGGTCCACGCGACTCGGATCACGGTCAGTTCCAGCAGAACCAGCCACAGACCGCGAGTGACCAGGAACTTCGCCAGCGCAGAGCGGTTTCCGAGCTTGCGGCCGTGGAGGTACGCCGCCGTTCCCGCCAGGAAGACAAAGCCGGGCGCGACGAAGTGCGTGACCCAGCGGGTAAAGAAGACTCCCGGCGCCGGTCCGCCCGGGGGCACGCCGGAATACACTCGGACGTGGTCAATGGCCATCAGCAGCATCACCACGCCGCGCACCAGGTCCATGGAGGCGATGCGAGAAGTACGCTTCGTGCCCACAGCGGTTGCCCGGACGCTGTCCACCGCCGGAATCGCCATTCACGCGCCTCCCTTTACTCCCAAATGACGGCCGAGCATACACGACGTTTCCGCTTCTTTGGCGGCGGCAACAGGGCAATACTGATAGGGCCGATGTGTCCCTGCCATCATGACTGCGGCGTTTGAGATACTCGAGCACCCCGCCGACATAGGCTTTCGCGCCTATGGCGCGACGCGCGAGGAACTCTTCGAGAACGCTGCCCTCGCGCTATTCTCGCTGACTTGCGATCCCGTGAACGTCCAGGAAATCGAGACGCGCGACGTTGAAGTTTCGAGCGGGGATCCAGAACTGCTGCTCTACGGCTGGCTGGCGGAATTGCTGGCCATCGCCGAAGCCGAGCGTCTCGTCCTCCGCCGCGCGAAGGTCACGGAACTCTCCGCGAACCGCATCGCTGGCCGGGTGTTCGGAGAGCCCTTCGAGCGCGCAAGGCATCCGATGCACACGCACATCAAAGCCGTAACCTTGCACCAGTTTTCGGTGGAGCAAACGGCGCGCGGGTGGCGCGCGCAGGTCTTCGTGGATCTTTGAACGCGGGCGCCGCGGCGCAGCCTATTTCCTTTTCTCGCGGGCGGCTTCCATCTGCTCCCAGGCGCCTTCCGGCAGCATGAGCAGGTTGTTGAATTCTCCCGCGCCGCGCAACCACTGTCCGCCGTCAATCACCACACACTCGCCATTTATGTATTCCGCCATGTCGCTTACGAGAAACGCGGCGAGATTGGCGAGCTCCTCGTGCCGGCCGAAGCGCTTCATGGGGTGAGCATCCCGCGCGTGCTCCTCGAACTGTTTCGAGGGCATCAGGCGCGACCAGGCCCCTTCGGTCGGGAAAGGCCCCGGGGCGATAGCGTTCAGACGAATATGATATTTGGCCCACTCGACGGCCAGCGAACGCGTCATCGCCAGGACTCCGGCCTTCGCGCACGCCGACGGCAGGACAAATCCGGAGCCGGAGTTCGTCGCCGCGTAGGTGGTCACGATGTTGAGCACATTTCCGCCGAGCTTTGCGGCGATCCAGCGGCGCGCGAACACCTGCGTGCAGTTGAAGGTGCCGTTCAGCACGATTCCCACGACGGAGTTGAAGGCATTTACGCTCAGACGCTCGCTGCGGGCGATGAAGTTTCCCGCGGCGTTGTTCACCACGGTGTCGATGGTGCCGTACTGTTCCTCGGCGGTCTTGGCGGCGGCTTCCACGGAAACGAAGTCGCGCACGTCGCAAACGGCAAAGGCCGCGGCGCCGCCGGTGCGATGAATCTCTTCGCAGGTTTCGATGAGCGGAGCTTCGCGGCGGCCCACCAGAAACATCCGGGCACCCAATTCCGCGAACCGCAGGGCCATGCTTTTCCCCAGTCCGGTTCCGCCGCCGGTGAGGAAGATGGCACGTCCTTTCAAAGTGTCTTGCGTGAACATCGGCGACGCCTCGCAGGATCCCGCGCGGGTCTCGCATCCGCACGCGGAATAAGACGATTCTAGCCGAGTCTTCAGGGGGCGTCTTTGGCGAGGGGGGTTCGCGCGTACTAAAGCTAACCGGACGAGCGCAGAGCCGGGAGCGGTTCGCGAACCGTTGTTACGTACCTACAGAGAAAACAAAGCGGCGGCCCGGGTCGCCCCGAGCCGCCGCCCAAGCCACCCGCTTCTTCGCGGGTTAGAAGAGCAGCTTCATGGAAAGCTGCAATTGCCGCGAAGAACCGGAATCCCCGGTGGGGAACCGCGTGCTGGCAATCGTTCCGAACGACTGAAGCGTCAGGCTGCTGAGCACCCGGCTCGGGTTGCCGTAGTTCGGGTGATTGAACAGGTCGAACGCATCGGTACGGAACTGCAGGCTGACGCGCTCGGTAATCTTCGTGTTTTTGAAGAGCGCGAGATCGGTGTTGGAAAAGCCCGGACCCACGATGGCGTTGCGTCCCATGTTGCCGAGGGTTGTCTGCGTGGCTGGATTCGCGAAGAGCCCCGCCCAGGTGCAAGTGGTCGGAGTAGGGCAGCTCGAGGGTGCGATCCAGTTGCCCAGAGGATTTCCGGTGA
>DASPOW010000152.1:0-4579 GCA_035625855.1 Candidatus Methylomirabilota bacterium
GCCGCTCTGCCCTCCGGGCTTCAGAATGTCTCCTTCGCTCGCGGATTCCGGCTCCAGGTTCGGTTTGCCGACCGTTGCGGCCATCTGCACGTTGGGACCGCTGTGCAAGATGCCCGTGGCCTTGTGCATCATTCCGGGCCCGCGGTGGTTCGCGTTGCGCTCCTGCTGCATGCGGGCGAGCGCCATCGCGTCCGGCTGCGGAACCGGCAGGTTCATGGCGACCAGTTTCTTCTTCGACATTTCTACGTAATCCGAGAGCGGATACTCGCGCACGATTCTCGCGTAGTTGACCGCGGCGATATCCTTGCGTTCGCTCTTCTCAAAGATGGTGCCCAGCATCCACAGCGCCCTGTCCGCGCGGCTGTAGAGCGGGTAGCGGTTGGTCAGGGCGATCAGGCGCGATCCCGAGGCCTTGTACGCCCCGCGGATGTAATAGAAGCTGGCGATGCGGAAGTCTCCTTCCGCGATGACTTCCTGAACCTCGCGCAGTCGTTGCTCGGCCTTCGGCGCCAGCGGATCGTTGGGGTATTTCTGCAGGAACGTCTGAAGTGCGTCTTCCGCCGCGCGTGCCTTGCTCCGGTCCCGGTCCGGTTTTTCCATTTCGCGGTAATAGACCATCCCGATTTGCATCTGGGCATAGGGTGCTTCCGGAAGGAACGGGAAGAAAACCTGGAAGTCCTTGTAGGAGGACACTGCCTGCGCCCAGTTGGCGCTTCCGCCCTCGCGATAGAAAGAGTCGGCAATCGCAAGCTTCGATTTCGCGAGGTACTCGCTGTCCGGATAGGTGTTGATTAGCGTCTGCAGGGAAAGGCGCGCGATCTCCTGCCGCCCGCGCTTCATATCCGCCATGGCCCGCTCGTACAAGACCTTGTCGGGTTCTTGCGAGTTATCTACCGGCGGCGGGCTTTTCTTGCCCGACTTCTTGGCGGGCTTCTTGCTTTGGTCCTTGCCCTGGGTCTTGCTGGTATCCTGCGCGAAGGCGGCGCTCGCCGCAAACCACAGCAGCGCAGCCATACTGGCGTGCAAAGTTCTGCGCAACACTTCAGTTCCCCCCTACTCCGTCATTGACCGCGCGAAAGACAGCACCTGCAAACGTCAGGCGCGTTGCAGGACCGCTTCTGCAGCCATACGCCGCAGGTCCTGGACCGCGGCCGCTGGGTCTTGCGTGTGAAAAACCGACGTTCCGGCAACCAGAATCTCTGCCCCGGCCCGGACCGCCTGCGCCACGTTGTCCGGCCCGATGCCGCCGTCCACTTCGATCCGGAAGCTGCCATCATATCGCGAACGCAGTTCTCGAAGCTCGCTGATTTTCTGCAGGGAGGCCTCCAGGAAATGCTGCCCGCCGAACCCGGGATTGACGGACATCACCAGAATCAGATCCGCGTCGCGGAGAATCTCCGAGAGCGAATTCACCGGCGTGCCCGGGTTGATGGCCACTCCCGCCCGGCAGCCGTGTTCGCGGATTTGGTGCACGGCGCGGTTCAGATGAACGGTCGCTTCCTGGTGTACGGTAATCCAGTTTGCCCCCGCTTCGGCGAACGCCCCGATGTACTGCTCCGGATTCTCGATCATGAGATGCACGTCCAGGGTGAGCCGGGTTGCCTTGCGTAGGGAAGCGACAACAGGCACGCCGATGGAGATGTTCGGCACGAAGTGCCCGTCCATCACATCCACGTGGATCAGTTGTGCGCCACCGCGTTCCACGGCGCGCACGGCGTCGCCAAGGGCCGAAAAATCCGCCGCCAGAATGGAGGGGGCTACTTCGATGCGGGCGTTTTCGGGCTTCACGAACGGATTCTAGCATAACCGCCGCGGGAACCCGCCGGCCGCACCGGCGTTCGCGGCGACGCCTTCCCTAGTGCGCGACCGTCAGCTCCACGGTTGTCGCCGCCGCCAGGCGCGAGCCGCCGCGCGGCGTCTGGTCAACGACGGTGCCGTATGGCCACTGCGGCGCCGTCACGTAGTTTTCCTTGTGGCGCACGCTGGCCGGGTCCAAGCGCCCCAGCGCCTGGGTTTCTGTCAGCCCGATGAGATAAGGCATTACAAGAGCTCCCTCCGGCCTCGGCTCCGCCACCAGTACGTCCACCCGGGGCGTGGCCGCGCTGCTGCCCGGCCGGGGCGACTGCAGGACGACCGTGTCCGGCGCGACCTCCGGGGTCGTGAACACGGAAACCTCCCCGATTTGCAGCCCGGTTCGCAGTAACTCGATGCGCGACACGCGTAGCGACTTCCCCTCGATGGCCGGTATCGTGAGCTTGCGCTGACCCAGGCTCAGAACTACATGAGCCTGCTGCGACACCTTCATCAGCATTCCCGGCGGCGGCGTCTGCCTGACGACCACGTTGATGGGCAGGTCGCTGTACGCGCGGTCGGCAACCCGCAGCACCAGTCCCTGCGAGGCCAGCAGCCGGCTTGCCTCGCTGACGTTCTTTCCCACCAGCGCCGGCATGGTCACTTCCCGCCCGTGTATTGCGATGCGCATGGCCGTAACCGCGCTGAGGAACGCGGCGGACGCCAGAATAAAGACCAGAAGCGCCATGCGGCTCAGCCGCTCAAGCCGTTCGCGCAGGCTTCTCCGCGCCGGAGCTTCCGCCTGCGGGTTTCCTTCGTCTGCTTCGCTCATGGATTAGTGGCGCGGGCTTTCGGCAATCGGCGGCGGAGGATACTCCGGCAATTTGTCTTTGCTGGTGTCCGCCCGCTTGACTTCCAGTTCGTCGAAAAGAATCGAGGGGCTGACCACGCTGGACGGCACCCCGCCGAAACGGTTGCTGATCAGCGGGTCGTCTCCCGCGGCAATCAAATTGTTGCGCAAGGTGCGTACATCGAGCTCGCTGAACACCGCGCCGCGCACTAGTTCCTCGTGTCCGTCGCTCGCGTAAACGCGGTACAGCAACCGCGGCGAGTTGCCGGGCCCCAGCGTCTCGACTCGGTACCCGTATGGTTTGTCCTGTGCTTTCACCAGCTCCAGCATCTTGGCCCGCAGCTCCGCCGGCGTCTTCGGCTCCGAGGTCCGGATAATCAGGTTCCCGATGCTCGGCTGCGGCGTTACGCCCGGCGCCGCGCGCCCGTGCCCGTTGGAGGCCGGAAAATCGCGAATCGGCTGCCGGCCGATCAGGTAGTTCGCCAGGTTGCCTTTGTCCACGACGGTCAGGGTTTGCGCCGGCACTCCTTCGCTGTCCACTGCGTAACTTCCGATCAGTCCTTTGCCTTGGAACTGATTGACCGTCGGATCATCTACCAGCGTCAGAAACGTCGGCAGAACCCGGCTCTTGTAGCTCGTCGCAAACGCCCCGGTCGTCCGGTTCGGCCTGCCGGGCTGCGGCTTTCTTCCCAGAATGCTGAAGCCGATCAGCCCCGCGAAAATGTCATCGGCGGCGTCGGGCCCGAAGAGGACCGGGCCGCGGTATTCTTCCTCCGCGATAGGGGCCTCCCGCAGGGCCATCAATGTGTCCAGCATCTTCTTGGCCTGGCTGAGAAAGTCTTCGTGCGTTGGAAGCTCCTCGGGCTGCGCCACGGTCCAGAACGGGCTCCGGCTGAGACGCATGCCGTCCGCAGCCTGCGTATCCGCATCCAGGGCAACCGTGTAATTCGCGTGGCCCCCGCGCGTTACGGTTCCCTCTGAATTGATGAAGTATTCGTTGATCAGCACGAAGCGTGCCGAGGCGGAAAACGACTGCACCTGCGGATACTTTCGATACAGGTTCGTGGCTTCTTCCAGCGTCTTCCGCCACGTTGCCGGGTCGGATCGCAGCGTCGCCGGCGTTCCGACCGCCGTCGTGGGCGCGGCGCGCGCAAAATCATCCACCGGGTTCGCGTCCGCCGCGAACTGCTTCATCATCGCCTGTTTCTGCGTCAGCGCCTCGATGGCTGCTTTGTACGCCTCGTCCGTCGCCAGCCAGATTTGCCGGCGCATGGCGATGGGATCGTTGTCCAGGGGCAACACCGACGTTTCGCCCACCCCCTGGCCGAAGTAGCTGTCCTGCTTGTAATCCCCGACGCGCACCACCACGTGGAGAATGCGCCCCTGCGTTGTCTGCTCTTCGCGCAGCGCGCCGAACGTCGCTTCGAGAACGTGCGCCTGCACTTCGTGGACCCGGTATTCGATGTAGTACGGCGGCTGAACCTGGTCCAGCCTCAGGTTTGTTCTGGAGCGCTCCAACTCCGTCAGGAGCGTTTCCAGCATGGGATCGCTGGCCGCGGCTGCCCGCGCCTTCGCCATCGGGTCCGCCGTTTTCGGAGTTTCATCTGCTGGCGAAGGTGTCGCGCCGCAGAAAAAGACGGCAACCAGGACGATCGGAGCCGCGCGAAGCAAAAGCTTGCGGCTCACGGGTTTGCCCCCGCGCCGGGATTTGCCGGCTGCGCTTCGGGCGAGTTCTCGAAACCCGGCGGCGGCAGAATCGGCGGGCGCGTATGCGAGTGCGCCCGCTTTTGAACTTCCATCTCGGAGAACAGCATCGCCGGCGCAACCGCCGAAACTGGAACGCTGCCCGACTCGGCCCCGCAGATCCCGTTGAACACCTGTTCCTTGTCGCCCGTGACAAGAATGCGCGTCAGCGCTGCCAGCGGTGTTCCCACGATG
>DASPOW010000153.1:0-6634 GCA_035625855.1 Candidatus Methylomirabilota bacterium
TCAGGGCGAGGGCGGCGTTTATCCCGTGAGCGAGGAATTCTGGAATCTGGCGCGGCAGCTCACCCGGTTCAACCGCACGCTGCTGATTGCCGATGAAATCCAATGCGGGCTCGGCCGCACCGGGCGCTACTTTGCCTACCAGAAGTTTGCGTCGAAGCCGGACATCGTCGTCGTGGCCAAACCCCTCGCGGCCGGCTTGCCGCTGGGAGCGATTCTCACGACCCAGGCCGTCGCCGACGCCGTTTCCCCCGGACTGCACGGAACGACTTTCGGCGGCGGGCCGTTGATCTGCGCCACGGCGTTGGAAGTGCTGAACATCATTGATGAAAAGAACCTGCTCGAGAATGTTCGCGCGCGCGGCGCACAGCTCCGCGCCGGGCTGGAGAGGCTCGCCGACAAGTTTCCGATCATCCGCGAAATCCGCGGCGAGGGCCTGATGCTCGGCATCGAGCTGACCGTGGACGGCGCGCCGTTTGTCGAAGCCGCGCTGCGCCGCGGTCTGCTGATCAACTGCACGCATGAGCGCACCCTGCGCCTGCTGCCGCCCTTCATCGTGACCCCCGCCCAGATTGACGAGTTCCTGCGTTTGTTTGAGACCGTGCTGGCAAAATCCCCGCGCAAGGCCCTCGAGCCCGCTTCGACCGTTCCTCCGAAGCAGGCCGGCCGGGCACTTGCCGCGGCGAGGTGAACATGACCGCTACGCCCGTTGCAACCCAGATCCTCATGACCAACGACCTCCTCACCGGAGCGGAGTGGAATGCCGCGGCGACGCGCGACCTCCTGCAGCTCGCCGGCGACGCCAAGGCCCATCCGGCGCGCTATGACTCGGCGCTGCGCGGCAAGTCCATCTGCCTCATTTTTGAGAAGCCGTCTCTCCGCACACGGGTGACGTTTGACGTTGGCATTCAAAGCATGGGCGGCTCCGTGGTTTTCCTCGACCATACGCAGGCCTCCGCGTCGCTCGGCAAGCGCGAATCCATCGCCGACGTGGCGCGCAACCTTGACCGCTGGGTGCACGGCATCGTCGCGCGCGTTTATTCACAACGCGTCCTCGAAGAGATGGCCGCGAATGCCGGCATTCCCGTCATCAATGCTCTGTCCGACAGGTTCCATCCCTGTCAGGCCCTTGCCGATTTCTTCACGCTTGGCGAAAAGTTTGGCGCTCTGCGAGGCTTCAAGCTGACCTACGTCGGCGACGGCAACAACGTTTGCCATTCTCTGATGTACCTTGCGGCGCGCCTCGGCGTCCACATGCGCGTCGCCACGCCCGCGGAATACGCCCCGGATCCTGAAGTGGTTGCGGACAGCAAACGGGTAGCTCGCGAAACGAAGGCCAAAATTGAGCTGCTGAACGACCCGCGCGAAGCCGTCAACGGCGCGATGGCCGTTTACACCGATTCCTGGACCAGCATGGGCTTTGAAGCCGAAGAGGCTGTGCGCAGCCAGGTCTTTCAGCCCTACCAGGTCAATCCCGAGCTGATGTCCCTGGCGGCTCCCGGCGCCGTGTTCATGCACTGCCTCCCCGCGCACCGCGGCCTCGAGGTCACTCCGGAAGTACTGGACGGCCCGCAGTCGGTCGCCCTCGATCAGGCCGAGAATCGAATGTACGTGCAAAAAGCCGTGCTGCTGACGCTGCTCAGCTAGCCCGGAGAAGGGTTCCGTGAACAAACCGAAAAAGGTCGTTCTTGCATACTCAGGCGGGCTGGACACCTCCATCATCATTCCGTGGCTCCGCGAAAACTACGGCTGCGAGGTGATCGCCATGATCGGCGACGTGGGCCAGCAGGAAGACCTGGAAGCCGCGCGCAAGAAAGCCCTCGCGACCGGCGCTTCAGCCGCTTACGTCGAAGATTTGCGCGAAGAGTTCGTGCGCGACTACATCTGGCCCACCCTGCGCGCCGGTGCCGTCTACGAGCACACCTACCTTCTGGGCACTTCCATGGCGCGCCCCGTTCTGGGCAAGCGGCAGGCGGAGCTTGCCGTGCGACTCGGGGCCGACGGCCTCGCGCACGGCTGCACTGGCAAGGGCAACGACCAGGTGCGTTTCGAATTGGCGTACAAGGCCATTGCGCCCCACCTCGCCATCATCGCGCCCTGGCGCGAGTGGAACATCAGCTCCCGCGAGGATGCCATTGCCTACGCGACAGCCCACAACGTCCCCGTCGAACAATCGAAGAAGAATATTTACAGCCGCGACCGCAACATCTGGCACCTGAGCCACGAGGGCGGCGAGCTCGAGGACCCCGCCAACGCCCCGAACGAAGCCATGTGGCAGTGGGTCGTCTCGCCGGAAAAGGCCCCGGAAAAAGCCGAGGAAGTTGAAATTGGCTTCGAAGCCGGCTCCCCCGTTTCCGTCAACGGGAAAGCCCTGCGCCCCGTCGAGCTCCTGAACGCCCTCAATGAACTCGCCGCGAGACACGGCGTCGGGCGCGCGGACATCGTCGAGAACCGCTTGGTCGGCATGAAATCCCGCGGCGCCTACGAGACGCCGGGCGGAACGCTCCTGGTGACCGCGCATCGCGAACTCGAAGCGCTGACCCTCGACCGCGAGACCGCCCACTTCCAGCAAAGTCTGGCCGTGCGCTATGCCGAGCTGGTTTATTACGGTTTATGGTTTTCTCCGCTGCGCGCGGCCCTTGACGCCTTCTTCACCGCGTCGCAGCAGCGCGTCACCGGCGCCGTCGGACTCCGCCTCTGGAAAGGCACGCTGAGCGTCACGCGGCGCGTTTCTCCCTTCTCCCTTTATCGCACCGACCTCGCCAGCTTCACCATGGGGCGCTACAACCCCAAGGACGCCGAGGGCTTCATCAATCTGTTTGCGCTGCCTGTTACGGTTCGTCCGAGAGTCAAAGCCGAGAGCGGTTCGTGAGCCTCGCGCAGATGAGCGAGAGAAAAAACGACAAGCTGTGGGGCGGACGCTTCGAATCCGGGCCGGATCAGGCCTTCGACGCGTTTCAGCGTTCCTTTTCCTTCGATCGCCGCCTTTTGCCCTACGAGTTTGCCGTGAATCGCGCCTGGGCCCGCGCGCTCGAGCCCGTCGGCATTCTCACTCCGAGCGAGGTGAAACAAATCGTCGACGCCCTTGATCGAATCGCCGCGCGCGCGCAGCGGGATCGTGCCTGGCTCGACGGCGCAGGCGCCGAAGACCTGCATCACTTCGCCGAGAAGGCCCTCGTCGCTGAACTCGGCGGCCTTGGATGGAAACTCCACACGGGCCGCAGCCGCAACGAACTCATCGCCACCGATTTCCGGATGTTTGTGAAGGCTGCTGCTGCGGAAACCCAACGCGGCGTCGCGGCCCTCGCCGGAGCTCTCGCCGACCAGGCGCAGGAAAATCTCGGCGTTCCCATGGCCGGCATGACTCACATGCAACATGCCCAGCCCATTCTCTTGTCCCACTTTCTTCTTGCGCACGCCGAGGCGTGTGCGCGCGACTTGGCCCGGCTTGCCGCCGCCTTTGAGTCCGCGGATGCCTGCCCCATGGGTTCCGGCGCGCTGGCCGGCTCCGCCTTTCCCGTGGACCGCCACGCCATCGCGCGCGAGCTTGGCTTTTCGCGCATTACGCCCAACAGCCTCGATGCAGTCAGCGACCGCGACTTCGCGCTCGACTATCTCTTCGCCCTGGCCGGCATCGCCACGCGCCTTTCGCGCTTGGCCGAGGATTTTGTCCTTTTTGCCTCGCAGGAATTCGCATTCGTTGTCTTGCCGGACGAGTACGCCACCGGCAGCAGCCTCATGCCGCAAAAGAAGAACCCCGACGCCTGGGAACTCATCCGAGGAAAGACCGGGCGCGTCTCCGGCTCGCTTCTGAGCCTTCTCACCACGTTGAAGGGCCTGCCCTCCAGCTACCAGCGCGATTTGCAGGAAGACAAGGAGCCGCTCTTTGCGGCGCACGACCAGGTCACGGCAATGCTCGGGATCGCTGCAGGCGCGGTCGCCAAGACACGCTTCAACGTCGAGCGCCTCCGCCACGTTGCGCAGGACCCGGGGCTGCTCACCACGGAACTCGCTGATGCCTTCGTCCGCCGCGGAATGCCCTTTCGCCGCGCCCATGACCTGGCCGGACGGATTTTTCGCGAGGCGGAGCGCGAGGGCTGCGCCTGGACGGAACTCCCCGCGCACCAATTGCGAAGCATCGCGCCGGAATTCGAGCCTGCGATGATCGCGGAATGCTCCCTCGATTCGGCCCTGGCGCGTCGCTCCGTCCCGGGCGGAACCTCGCTCGAATCGGTGAAAAGCGAACTGGCGGAGCTGCGGCGCCGCCTGGGTCAGCAAACCGGCCGTGCGGGAGCTTCCGCGTGAAGGCCCCGCAGCCGCCCGCCGTATTGCCGCGCGGTTTCCGCTTCGCCGCGACCTCTTGCGGCCTGAAGCAGACCGGCGCGCTCGATCTCGGCCTGCTTGTAAGCGACACGCCCGCTTCGGCCGCCGCTCTGTTCACCTCCAATCTCGTCAAAGCCGCTCCCGTGCTTCTCTGCCGCAGTCACCTGCGCAAATCGAAGGGCCGTATGCGCGTGCTGGTGGTCAACTCCGGAAACGCCAACTGCTCGGTGGGTCCCGTCGGAGCGGCGGCATCCCAGCCGACCTCGCTGCGCGCGTCGTACGTCCTGCGGTGCCTCCCGGAAGAGGTTTTCGTCTGCTCCACGGGCGTCATCGGCGTGCCGTTGCCGGTGGACAGGATTCTCGGGGCGCTTCCGCGCATTGCCCGGGCCGGCCGCGACTCGACTCGATCGTTCTGCGAGTTCGCCCACGCCATTCTCACCACGGACACGCGGCCGAAATGGGCTTCCGCCACGTGCCGCATCGGCGGTAAAACCGTTCGTCTGGCGGGCTGCGCCAAGGGCGCCGGAATGATTCATCCGCGCATGGCCACCATGCTGGCGTTTATCGTGACGGACGCCGCAATCTCGCCCGGTCTCTTGCAGCGCACTCTCGCGGCGGTGAACGCGCAAACCTTCAATTCCATTACCGTGGACGGCGACAGCTCCACGAACGACACCGTACTGGTGCTGGCCAACGGCGCGTCGGAAAGCAGGCGCATCACCGCGGGCACGGCCGCGTACGCGGCATTTCACGAGGCTCTCGAAAAGGTCTGCAAGTCCCTTGCGTTGCAAATCGTGGCCGATGGCGAGGGCGCGCAGCGCATCATCGAAATCGAGGTTTGCGGCGCACGCTCGGAGGCCGCCGCGCGCCGCGTCGCCGAAACGATCGCCACGTCGCCGCTGGTGAAGACCGCGTTTGCCGGAGGAGACCCCAACTGGGGACGCATTCTGGCCGCGGCCGGGCGTTCTGGCGTGAAATTCAACCCCGATGCGGCTTCCATCGAAATGGCGCGCTTGCCGGTGTACCGCCGCGGCCGCGCCCTGCCCTTTAACGAGCGCGTGGCTCACCGCCACCTGCTTGCCGACAGTGTCCCCATCCGCCTGGACCTCGGGGAGGGCCGTGCCGCGGCTCGCGTTTGGACCTGCGATCTCACGGCCGAGTACGTCCGCATCAACGCCAGCTATCGCACCTGAGGCACGTCGCGCTCCCCGCCCTTGCGCTTCCTGAGCAGGTGCTTCTAAAGTGGTTCAACGCCCGAGACCAGGTTGATGAGCCGGCGGCCTCGCCGGGTGCCCTATGCACGATGATTTCCTGAACCAGCAGATTCGCCGCACCAATCGCAACTTGCTGCTGGTGGGCGCCCTCTTCCTGGGGGCCCTGGCCCTCGTGCTTGTTGCCTGTCGCCGCGAGTTGAAGAATCTCGCCCTTGGCCCCTTCCCCGTGTCGCCGGCGGATCTGGTCGGTCTCGGCGCTCCCGATGCCGCCGGGAGGTATTTCGTCCGCGTCCGGTCGGACCAGGAGCTCTTCACCGGGCTCAACGAGTATCCCAAGCAAGTCGGCGCCGACAACAGCCGCGTTGTTGCCCGTTACGTCGCCATCCCGGCCGCCGAGCGCTTTCTTCTGGTTCGCGTCGAGCCACCCGATCCCAGGGCGGAGTACACAGGCTCCCTTGTGCCTCTCCCTTCCTCGCTGATCGCGGCTCTCGCAAAGTCTCCTCGCCACGAAATCAGTCAGCTGCAGTCGAAGTCCCTGCCCGTCATGCTCGACACGGCCCAATCCCCACGCGGAGACTGGACCCTGCTTCTTACCGTGTTGATCCTCTTTGTCGCTGCCGCCGCCGCCCTGTTTCTCGCGCTTTCGCGCATCCTCGCACCCGGGAGACATCCCGCTCGCGCGGCGCTCTCGCGCCAAGACGACCCTTCCAAAGCCGCGCTGCAGCTCGACTCCGAGCTGCGCATGGAGCGTCCCAGCCAGAACTGGCGAGCCTTGCGCCTGACGCGCAACTGGCTCGTTCACTCAGCGCCGTTTTCCGTTCGGGTCACTCGGATGAAGGATCTCGTGTGGACTTACCCGAGAGTCGTGAAGCGTGTTTACAGCTTTGTTCCTGTGGAACGAACCTACGGCGTGGTGATCCGGGACCGCTTCGGCCAAACCATCAACGTCGTTACCAAGAAGGACGTGAGCGGGCCCCTCATCGCCGCATTGCAGCGCCGCGCGCCCTGGATTCTCGCTGGCTATAGCGCCGAACTCGAAAAGTCCTGGCGCCGCGATCGCGCCAGACTGATTGCCATTGTCGATCAGCGCCGCGCCGCAG
>DASPOW010000154.1:0-4938 GCA_035625855.1 Candidatus Methylomirabilota bacterium
CACGGGCTGCTTGGTCACGTCTTCGAACACCTGCCCGAGGCCGCTCAGCCGCGAGCCGCCTCCGGTCAAAACCACGCCGGCATGGCAAAGATCGAGCACGCCCGCCTGCTGCAGGTGGTCGCGGATCATCTCGCACAGCTCCACCGCGCGCGGCTCCAGGATTTCCGCCAGGAAGCGGCGCGGCATCAGGCGGGAAGGGCGGTCGCCGACGGCCGGAACTTCGATCTCATCCGATTCCGAGACGCCGGCGCGGACCGTGTGTCCGAAAGTCCTCTTGATTTTCTCCGCCGCAAGCAAAGGAGTGCGCAGGCCCACGGAGACGTCGTTGGTGAAATGATCGCCGCCTACGGGGACCACGCCGGTATGGGCCACCATGCCGTCGCAATACACGATCAGGTCGGTGGAACCAGCGCCGATGTCGGCGAGGCAGATGCCCAGCTCGCGCTCATCGGGACGCAGAATGGCGTCGGCCGAAGCCAGTGGCTCATAGATCGTGTCGTCCACGTGGATGCCCGCGCGATTCAGCGCCGTCACTACCGTCTGGGCCGCCGTCGCCGACGCCGTCACCACGTGCACCCGCGCTTCGAGGCGCGTGCCGACCATGCCCTCGGGATCGCGGATGCCATCCTGCTCGTCGAGGATGAACTGCTGCGGTAGCAGGTGCAGGGTTTGGCGGTCCTCTGGCATATTGAAGGCGCGGGCCCGGTCCACCGCTTCCCGGATCTCTTCACGGCCGATCTCCCGCGCGCGCGTGCCTAGGCTGATGCCGCCGCGGCTGCTTACCCCGCGCACGTGCGGACCGGCAACTCCCACCAGCGCCCGCTCCACCGCCGCGCCCACCATCTGCTCGGCCTGCTCGACCGCGCGCTGCACACTCGAGGCTGCCTTGTCGAGATCGACGATCACGCCTTTGCGCGAGCCGCGAGCCTCGCTGATGCCATGCCCGCAATAGCGCGGGCCGTGCTCGCTTAGCTCCGCTACCAGCGCGCAGGTTTTGGCGCTGCCTATATCGATCGCCGTGAGGAAGTTCTGCTCAAACCGCGCCATGGCCTATTGGGTTCCCGTGCCCGGATCTTTCACCGTCTGCGGCGACGGCTTGTGGACTGGACTTGGTTTCTTGGCCTGAGACGACGACGCCGGCTTGGTGATGGCTGGCGAAGCCGTCGCTGCTGGTTTCTTAATCGCTGGTTGCGCCGATGCCGCCGGCTTAGCCGCAGGTTGAGCCGCTACCACTGGCTTGGCCGTCGCGGTTCGCTTGGCTGCCGCCGTTTTGCTCGTCGCCGCCGACTTGGCTACTGCCGGCTTCGCCACGGCCTTGTGCGGGGGTGCGGGCGCCGGGTGCAGTTTGGTCGGATGCGGGCCGGAATCCGGATTGACGATGATCTGCCGCTCATACCGCAGATCCACGGATTCCACCTTCTGGAACTGCTGCCGCCACTCCTGCAGGTGCGCGAGGTATGTCTTGTAGCGCCGCAGGAAGTCGCTGCTCCCCAGGTGGACCAAAACGGCGCCCCCAGGATCGGCCACCACCGCCTTCACGTCCTCCGAATCGGAGAGGTCCACTTCGCTGAGGTCTGCGGAATAATGGGCGCCCTCGGAGTCGAGCTCCCTCATGAGCGCGCTATACATCTGCATGCGGGCGGCGCGCGTGGAGAGCGGCTCCGACTCGCTCATGCCCTTGATTACCGGAAAAGAATATTTGCGGGAGCGCGGCAGCTCCATGATTACCCCGTTGCGGTCGATCAGCGCGATCCGCGAGCCCATGCGCACGAAGGCTAGGGGCGCGCGTTCGGTCAGGTCTACGCGCAGGCGGTCGGGCAGCAGGCGGATCACCGTCGCCGACTCCACCCAGGGAATCGCCTCCAGTTGCCGACGGCGCTCCGCCAGGGGAACGGAGAAGATGTTCCGCCCCAGGTCGGCGGCGAACACTTCCATCGCCTGCCGGCGCGGGACGGTCTGCGTCCCGCCGATTTCGATGCTGTTGCTGGAGCGGATGCGGAAACGCCAGGAATGCTCGCCGTAGCTGTACAGGACCGATGCGCAGACTACGAGTGTCCCCACGACCGCCAGCGCCACCAGCACGATTTTCAGGCGGTTGGCAGTCTTCTTGGCCAGGGGGCCGCGCCGCACGGGTACACGCCTCTGCGCGCGCAAGAACGGGGATTCTTCTTCCGGATCGAGGTCGAGGACGCGGGGCGAATCATCCTCGGCAACGGCCCCGCGGGCCACGCCAGAGCGTGGCTCGAACAGGGTCTCCTCCTCTCGCGTGAGGTTTGCGCGCGACATCAGGCCGTTTTGTCGGAAGTGATCGCCGAGAATTCACTATAACGTCATTTGCGGAAATTGCAGATGCAGACTTGGGTACGCGCACGAGTTTTTCTGTGAAAAAAATCCGGCAGCACCGGGTAGGTGCTAACTGCCGATTGTCAGCGGCTCCCTGTTTCGCCGTGCCTCCAGACGCTCGAGAATCTGTGGCCCGAGCTGCGACACGCTGCCCGCGCCGAGAGTCAGGATCATGTCACCGGGCCGGGCAGCGGCGGTGACTCTTTCGACGGCGTCGCCGAAGGAAGGGGCATAGGTCGCCTCGCGCTTGCCCATGTCGGCGATGTGCCGCGCCAGGCGCTCACCAGTGATCCCTTCGATAGGTGGCTCGCTGGCGGCGTAGATGTCGAGCACGAACAGCGAGTCGGCATCGCCGAAGGCGGTGGCGAACTGGTCGGCCAGGTCCTGCGTGCGGGTGTAGCGGTGCGGCTGAAAGACCACGTGCACGCGCTTGTAGCCGCACTGGCGGGCAGCGGACAGCGTGGCGCGAATCTCGGTGGGATGGTGGCCATAGTCGTCGATCACGCTGATCTCGCCCACGCACCCGCGCAACTGGAATCGGCGGTCGACGCCGCGGAACTTCTCCAGAGCGCGACAGATGGCGTCCGGAGCAACCTCCAAGCCCACGCCCACGGCAATTGCGGCGGTGGCATTCAGGATGTTGTGCCGCCCCGGCACGTGGAGATGAAAGTCGCCCAGCGACTGTCCGCGGTAGTCCACACGGAAGCGGCTCATGGGCCGTTCGTGTCCGTCGACGCGGGGCGTCTCCGAGTCCACCACACGGAAATCCGAGTCCGGACGCAAGCCATAGGTCATCACGCGGCGGCGTAGCTTCGGCAGCAGCGCGCGCAGGCGGTCATCATCGTTACACACCACCACCATGCCGTAGAATGGCACGCGGTCCATGAACTCAACGAAGGCTTGCTCGACGTCGGCCATGTCGCGATAGCAGTCCATGTGCTCGCGATCAATGTTGGTCACCACCGCCAGGATCGGCGAGAGCTTAAGGAACGAGCGGTCGCTCTCGTCGGCCTCGGCGACCAGATAGTGCGACTTGCCGAGCCGCGCGTTCGAGCCCATGGCGTCCACGCGCCCGCCCACAACCACCGTGGGATCGAGACCGCCCGCAGCCAGCACCGCGGCGATCATCGAAGTAGTGGTGGTCTTTCCGTGCATGCCAGCCACGGCGATGCCGTACTTCAGCCGCATCAGCTCGGCCAGCATCTCGGCGCGCTGAATCACCGGGATGTGGCGCTTGCGGGCCTCCACAACCTCGGGGTTCTGGTATGTAACAGCAGAGCTGATGACCACCACTTCTGCGCCCGCGACGTTCTCCGCGCGATGGCCTTCAAAGATGGTGGCGCCCAGCGTGGCCAGGCGGTCGGTCACCGGCGATGGCTTCAGGTCGGAGCCGGAAATCTTGTAGCCCAGATTAAGCAGCACCTCGGCAATGCCGCTCATGCCGATGCCGCCGATGCCGACAAAATGCACGCGTTGGATCTTGGCAAACATGAAGAACGTCTTCGCCGCGGATTTACGCGGCTAAACACGGGTCAAAAACAAAACAGAAAATCCGCGTTGATCCGCACGGATCCGCGGCGCTTCCCTTACGCCGGCACGCCTGCCAGCCTTCCAGCCATCAGCGCGATTTCGCGCGCGGCGTCGGGATGCGCCAGCTTGCGCGAGGCCGCTGACATCCGCGCCAGCCGCGCCGGATCGCACAATAGTTCCCGCACCACTCTGACCAGCCCTTCGCTGGTCAAATCCTTCTCCGCTATCAGCACAGCCGCTCCGGCGCGCGCGAGAGCTTCGGCGTTGCGCAACTGGTGATCGTCAGCGGCGTGCGGAAAGGGAATAAAAATGGCCGGCTTCCCGGCGGCGGTCACCTCGGCGACGGTGCTGGCTCCGGAGCGGCACATCAGCAGGTCAGCGCGCGCGAACATCTTCGGCATGTCCTCGATAAAGGGAAAGACTTCAGCACCCACGCCCGAGCGCCGGTAAGCCGCCTGCGCGTCATTATAGTCGCGCTCGCCGGTCTGATGGATGAGGTGGATGCCCGGGACGCGCTCGATGAGTGCTGCCAGCGAGTTAGTTACGGCTTCATTGATGGCGTGCGCGCCCTGGCTGCCGCCGAAGACCAGCAGCGTTGGGGGTCCGCCCGGCGGCTTGGGCGGCAGGCTGAAAAACGCCCGCCGCACGGGCACGCCGGTGACCTGGCAGCGCTGGAAATGACGACGAGTCTCCTGGAAGTGAACGCCAGCCGCCGAGACGATCGGCGCCATGACCCGATTGGCGAATCCAGGCACGACGTTGGGCTCGAATACCAGGGTAGGCACGCCGGAGAGCGCCGCCGCCAGCATCGCCGGTCCGGAAGCGTATCCGCCCACGCCGATCACGACGTCCGGCCGGAAATTGCTGAGGATCTTCCACGAGCGGAAGATCGCGGCCGGCAGCGCCGTCAGGGTCTCGATCCGCCGCGCGACGCTGACGTTCTTCAGCGCTCCGACTTCCACCAGGCGGAGTTCGAAGCCGGCGGCGGGTACCAGGCGGTTCTCGATGCCGCGCCGAGTGCCCACGAACATGACTTCGGCCGAGTAGAGATCGCGCAACTCCTGG
>DASPOW010000155.1:0-2407 GCA_035625855.1 Candidatus Methylomirabilota bacterium
TGCCTCCGGGGGATACGCGCGCAGTGCGTCTTCGACTCAGCGACGGCAAGCACGCGGGCAGCCCCTTCGGGATCGGCTACACGGAGACGTTCGCCGCTCGCATGAAGGAGGCGGACGAGTTCTACGCGCCGTTGACGGGCGGGGCTCTCTCCGCAGACGCGCGCTCGGTCCAGCGCCAGGCCTTCGCGGGCTTGTTGTGGTCCAAGCAGTTCTACCGATACGACGTCTCCCGCTGGCTGCGCGGCGATCCCGCCGGCCCCGATCCTCCGAAGCAGCGGCTCCATGGGCGCAACCACGACTGGACGCACCTGTATAACTCCGACGTGGTCTCCATGCCGGACAAGTGGGAGTATCCGTGGTACGCGGCGTGGGACCTGGCGTTTCATTGTATTCCGCTGGCGATCGTTGACCCGGACTTCGCCAAGGAACAGCTTGTTCTCTTGCTGCGCGAGTGGTACATGCATCCCAACGGGCAATTGCCCGCCTACGAGTGGGCGTTCGGCGACGTGAATCCGCCGGTGCACGCGTGGGCCGCCTGGCGGGTCTACAAAATTGACCGGCGCATGCGAGGCGCAGCGGACCGTGCGTTTCTCGAGAAGGTGTTCCACAAGCTGCTGCTGAACTTCACCTGGTGGGTGAACCGCAAGGACCCCGAGGGGCGCAACATTTTCCAGGGCGGTTTTCTCGGGCTGGACAACATCGGGGTTTTCGACCGCTCCTCGCCACTACCGACCGGCGGGCACCTGGAGCAGTCCGACGGCACGAGCTGGATGGGGATGTATTGCCTGAACATGCTGGCGATGGCCCTGGAGCTGGCCAAGGAGGACTCCGCTTACGAGGACGTGGCGAGCAAGTTCTTCGAGCACTTCGTGCACATCGCGCATGCCATGAACCACGTGGGCCGCAGGCACTCTTCGCTGTGGGACGATGAGGATGGTTTTTACTACGACCTGCTGCACCTGCCGGACGGCACGGAACATTTCCTGAGAATCCGGTCCATGGTGGGACTCATTCCGCTTTTCGCCGTGGAAACGCTCGAACCGGAAATCGTGGACCGCCTGCCGGGTTTCAAACGCCGCATGCAGTGGTTCATTGACAATCACCCGGACATCCCCGAGCACATGGAGATGACCGAGCGCTCGTCGGGGGGAATCCGGCGCCTGCTTTCACTGGTGAACCGCGAGCAGTTGCAGCGCGTGCTGGCCCGCATGCTGGACGAAGCGGAGTTCCTGTCGCCGTACGGCGTGCGCGCCCTTTCCCGCTACCACAAGGAACATCCCTACGAGCTGTACGTGAACGGGATCGTTCATCGCGTGGATTACGAGCCGGGAGAATCGGTCAGCGGAATCTTCGGCGGCAACTCCAACTGGCGCGGCCCCGTGTGGTTCCCGATGAACTACCTGCTCATCGAGTCGCTGCAGAAGTTTCATCATTATTTCGGCGAAGACTTCAAAGTGGAGTGCCCGGCGGGCTCCGGCGACTACATAGACCTCTGGCAGGTGGCCGCCGAGATGTCCCGCCGCCTGGCGCGTATTCTCCTGCGGGACCAGGAAGGGCGCCGGCCGGCCGCGGGTGGCGTCGAACTTTTCCGGAGCGACCCGCACTGGAAAGACCTGGTGCTGTTCTACGAGTATTTCCATGGCGACACCGGCGCCGGAGTCGGCGCGAGCCACCAAACCGGCTGGACCGGCCTGGTGGCCAAGCTGCTCGAGCAGAGCGGCGAATGCTAGAAGAAACGCGAGTCTTGCGGCCAGCGCAGATCAGCGCTGGTAAAGCTCGATGAGGACTTTTCGGCCGGCGGGCGAAGAGACGAGGAAGAAGTTTACGCTCGTGCCGTCGGCGCCGGGCCGGGCCTCCGGATAAACGGCGGCGACGCCGAAGCGCTCGTTGAGAATCCTCGCGGCGCGATCCACGTTCGTTGTGCGGTATTCCACCTGCTGTATACCCTGGCCGAATTTGGCGAGGAATCGCGCGATAGCTCCGGCGCCGCCGGGGTTCGTCGTAGTCAGAATGTCCAGTGAAACGCCGCGGGGTAAATGCAGCTCGAACTCGGCGGTTTCCAGTTCTTGCGGCACTTCCGCCAGCCGCGGCGAGCCGCAGGCGCCACGGATGCGGGCAAACGCATCGGGCGGAACCGCAACTCCCACAGTGATGTGAGGATTCCCGCCGCCGAGGAGCGCGGCGAGTTCAGCGTCGGCGCGCCAGGAACGGGTCGCGCTCTCGGCGAGTTCGCGCCCGGCGGCGAATAACTCCGCGGCGGCAGCTTCACGGGAATCCTGCGCTCCTTCGCCGAGCCTCGCGATGGCGCCGGCTTGCAAATCGGCCGCGGACCCGGCCGCCTCACCCTCTCTAGATGGCATCGGCGGAGCGGCGCCTTTCCGCTGTGAAAAGAGCGACGCCGCCAAAG
>DASPOW010000156.1:0-2941 GCA_035625855.1 Candidatus Methylomirabilota bacterium
TGCCTTACCAGCCGCCCGCGGCTTGCCCCCATCGCGGCGCGAATCGTGATTTCTTTTTCGCGCTCTGCCGCCTGTGCCATCAGCAGGTTGGCCAGGTTTACGCACGCGATGAGCAGCACCAGCCCGACGACGGCCATCATCACCCCGCCGGCCAGTTGCAGCACCTGCTGCTGGTTTACGCCCAGCGCCGTGTCCGAAAGACGCTTGAGTTCCACCGTGCGCCCGCGGTTTTCGTTGGGGTACGTCTTCTCCAGCGCGCTTGCAATGATTTTCAGCGACGACGATGCCTGCTCCAGTTGCACCCCGTCCTTTAACCTTCCGACCATCCCAAGCCAGCGGAAGCGCCTGTTGTCTGCGTATTGCAGCGCAAAGCCCGTCAGCACCCGTGTCCGCATGCTGACCGGAACCCAGATCACGTCCGGACCCGCCAGCGTGAATGTGCCCTTGAAGTTCGGCGGAGCCACTCCGATCACGGTATAGGCATCGCCGTTGAGCCGCAGAGTCTGCCCTAGAACGTTGCGATTGCCGCCAAAGCGACGCGTCCAAAGGCTGTAGCTCAGGACCGCCAGCGTGTCGCCGCCGACCTTCTTGTCTTCCCCGGAAAGGAACGTCCGCCCCGCGGCGGGCCTTACGCCCAGCACGTCGAAGTAGTTCGCGCTTGCCAGCACCACGTTGACCTGCTCGGGCTCGGCGTTTCCGCTCCAGTTCACCGCTATCGGAAAGCTTTGCGCCGCCAACCCGGAAAACACACCGTTGCGGTCGCGATAGTCCTCGTAATTCGGCAGCGAGCTCGGCGTCAGCGCGAAGTTTGCGGACGTGTCCACGGTGCGCGTGTCCCGCGTAAACACCTCCACCACGCGCGAGGGCTTCTCCACCGGCAGGGGATTCAGGAACACCGCGTTGATGATCGTGAAGATGGCTGTGTTGGCGCCGATGCCCAGCCCGAGGGAAAGCACGGCCACGGCCGTGAAGGCCGGACGCTTCAGCAACACTCTCGCGCCGCCCCGCAGATCCTGCAACAGGTTGCGAAACATCTCCCTTCCTCCGGCCGCGCACACCCCAGCCTTACCCTCTTGAGACGGACTACGTTGGCGATTGTTTCACCGGTTTGCTTGCGGTTGGGTTTCAACTCTCACGATTTGGCCGGGCCGAATTGATTTGATCCGGGCGAGGCACTCAGGCATGAGAGACTGCAGGTCCTTCAGGCGGTTCGACTTTCCGCGCAGTACCATGATGCCGATGAGACGCCCCGACATGTTTTGCTGGTATTCAATGCCTTGATCAACGTTCAGAAAAACATCG
Source organism: Candidatus Methylomirabilota bacterium (assembly GCA_035625855.1). GTDB lineage: Bacteria > Acidobacteriota > Terriglobia > Acidiferrales > UBA7541 > Acidiferrum. The sequence continues at coordinate 1,303 of DASPOW010000156.1, forward strand.
AACCTGGTTTTCTGCAGCGGCGAGCAGGTCGCCGTTCTTTAGCCCTGCCAACCCAGCTTGGCGCGCGGTTTGACACTCGTGGCCGGGGAGAGACTTCTGCAATCGCTCGTCGATACATTCATCAATCAGAATGCGCATCTAGGGTCGAGTGAGCAGGAGGTGCTTAGCCTCTTCGAGAGCGGCGACAGCCGCTTTACGTGAAACGGTCGGGAACCCTTCCAGAAAATCTTCTAACGTTTCCCCGCCTTCTAAATAATCGAAAAGGGTTTGCATCGGCACACGGGTGCCGCGGAACACGGGGACTCCGCCGAGGACTTCGCGATCCTTGATGATAATTTGCACAAGAAACATCATAGCACGCGCGCCAGCCTTCACGACTCGCGCATGGGAATCACCTTGCGGCTCTCAACTCCTGCGATGCTGGCCCTTCCACGGCGGGCGCACGGTATAGTTCGGAGTCGCGGTCGCGTGCCTTCTGCTCGCCGAAATCAGTTTTCGCCGCGTCAGCCACCCCACCGCTGCTTGCGCCGAGCTTCGGGATATTCCGACAGATTCCGCGAGGGCTTTCCTCTCGCGCTGTTGCTCTCCCGCCAGCCACAGACAAACCAAAAAACATGCCGGCCGCCGGTCGTGCCCCACGAGGTCGCGCATCAAATGTCCAGAACGTATTCATCCAGCTGAATCATGCTGTACCGGCCGATAACCTAGCACGGCCGGCCCGCCCCGGTTAGGCCGCGCCGGAGTCACGCTCTCCGCCTCTCGAGCCCGCGAAGATATGCTTCAACTTCTTTCCGGTCCCCGTGTCTCGCCCAGTCAGCTGGAGTTCCCTGCCACACGATGTCTTTCAAATCGGCTCTCGCTCCGCGTTCCACAAGCAGCCGGACAAGTTCTTCGTGGCCCGCCAAAGCCGCTTGATGCAGCGGCGTTGAGTGCGAATGCCCCCCGACGGGGTTGTATCGGTTGGGATCTTCCCCCGCGTCGAGCAACAATCGCACCACCTCCACACGGCCATATTGTGAACCTAGTGCCAGCGCCAGGTGCCGGTCCTCATGGCTCGCGGTCGGGAGCAGCCGCCTCACTTCGTCCATGCGCCCCAGCGCCGCCGCGACTGGCAGATCCATCCGTCCGCCGCGTCGCATGAGCGCGTCCACCGCTGCGAACTCCCCGTGCATGGCCGCTGTTCGCATCGCGGTGTTCGGGTCCGCCCCGCGCGCGCAAAGAAGCTCGACTAAGGGAATCTGCACACCGCATTCACGCGGTACTCTGCCGCTTGCTACGAGTTCGAGTGTTTCGTTCAACGCTGGTTGTTCTGCGCCGGCATCGAGAATGACCCCGGCGATCTGAACGATATTTTTCGGCAGCCGGCCATGACGAACCGGATTCTCAGCCGTGAATTCTAGTAGCGTCGGACTCTGAAAGTAGTTCCCACCTTCGAAAACGACATGCTGACGCACGAGATTCGGATGTCGTTTGAGGTGAGCTCGCAGTCCTGCGGCGTCGCCCGCGTCCAGCAGTTCTACCGCTCGCCGGAAAGCGACGTCCTCGATTCGCTCGTGATGCGGCAGATTCAGTTGGTCGGTGAGCGTTGGTTTTTCAATGTGCCGCTTCAGCTTGGCGTCAAGAATCTCGGCGTCCGTAG
>DASPOW010000157.1:0-4423 GCA_035625855.1 Candidatus Methylomirabilota bacterium
AGGCCGGGCACTACTTTCAGGCGTTTCACCTGCGGCTGGCGAACGGAGTGAACTACAATTTCGCGCAGGTCAACGAGCAGGGAATGAGCCTGAGCGGGGACGAAATCCTGATGGGGGTCATGCAACAATGAAACGCGCGGCCGCGGTTGTTCTGATTCTCGCCTGCCTGGCGGTGGCAGCAATGCAGACGAGCCGGGGCCAAGCAGCGCCCGCGTCTTCGCAGGCAAAGCCGTCTGATTCGGCGCCCAAATCTCTGCCGCAGCCCATGGCGTACGACAAGGCCTTTCCGCTGGCCAAGGACTCCGCGGAAAAGTTCCTGACCGGCGGCGGAGGTCCGCTCTGGGACATCATGAACGCCCACATGCAAAAGGCCGTCGGCGACAGCCGCGAGAAGTGGAACGAGATCTGTGCCGGAATAGCGCAGCAGATCGGGCACGTTACGCAAACGCTGAACGAGCGGATGCTTCCGTCGCTGCAGATCCAGGTTTACACGAGATTGCTGCGCACGGACGGGTTTCCCGGCCTGCTGGTGGCCACGGTTGCGTTGATGCCCGACGGCAAGATCGGCGGAATCTCCGCGCGGCCGGTGCCGAATCCCGCGGAATCGAAGTTCCTCGAGTACAAGGACAAGAACTCCTACCGCTTCCCGCTGACCGGCGAGTGGACCATCTACCAGGGAGGGCGGACGGTCTACGACAACTACCACGCGGCGTTTTCCGACGAGCGCTTCGCCTACGACATCATCGCATTTCGCGAGGGCAGCATGTACCGCGAGGGCGGAACTTCGCTGGAGGCTTTTTACGGCTTCGGGCAGCCGGTGGCCGCCGCGGCGGCGGGCAAGGTCGTTTCGTCCGAAGACAAGTACGACGACAATCCCATTGGCGAGCCTTCCGCGACGGCGCCGAAGCCGGGGAACAACGTGGTGATTGATCACGGAAACGGCGAGTTCACCATGTACGCGCACCTGAAGCGCGGCAGCGTGAAAGTGAAGGCCGGAGACATGGTGAAGGCCGGGCAGCAGATCGGCGAGGTAGGCAACACCGGGAACTCGCCGATTCCGCACCTGCACTTCCACCTGCAAAACACCGCGACATGGTTCCAGGGTGAGGGACTGCCGGTGTTTTTTCACGGCGCCACCGTCAATGGCAAGGTGCAGCCTGAGTCCGAGCCGGTGCGGGGAGACGTGGTGAAGGGCGAGCCGGGCGCGTGAGGAGCCCGAGCCAGCTGCCGCTCCGCGCCGGCCTCTCCGGCGGAATTTCCAATTTCAAGACAAGCGACTTTTGATTTACGATGCAGGCCGCAATTGATGCAGGCCTAGGAGGCGAGTGTGCGCAAATGGATTCTCAGCGCGGCGATGATGGCGGCGTGCGGTTTACTGGCGGGCCCCGCTTTTGTCGGCGCGCAATCGAACAAGAAGCCAGCGAAAGAAAAACCGGCGGCGGCTGCCGCGGCGGAGACCCCCAAGACCGACGAAGTTGACCTCGACGCGCTGTACAAGGTCAAACAGGAAGCGCTGCAGAAGTCCCAGGTGATGAAGACGCTCAGCTTCCTGACGGACGTTTACGGCGGGCGGCTGACCGGCTCGACGAACGTGAAGCTGGCGGGCGAATGGGCGATGAAGGCCCTGCAGGGCTGGGGCCTGGCCAATGTGCATGAAGAGATGTGGGACTTCGGACGCGGCTGGATGAACGAGCGCTTCTCCGCCAACGTCGTTTCGCCGGTGAACTACCCCCTCATCGGCTACGCGCTGGCATGGACGCCGGGAACCGACGGCCCGATCACCGCCGAAGCGGTGTACGCGCCTTTGGAGAAGGAGACGGACTTCGACAAGTACCGAGGAAAACTGAAGGGCAAAATCGTGCTGATCCTTCCGACGCGCGAAATCGAGCTTTCCAAGGATCCCCTCTCGCATCGCTACACGGACGCCGAACTCGCGGAGATCGCGCAGCAGCCTATTTCCGGCGAAGGCCCCACGCCGGAGCAGCGCGCGCAGTTCGAGAGATTCCGCGCCTTGCGCGAATTCGCTCCCAAGCGGAACAAGTTTCTGCTCGACGAGGGCGTGGCCATGGCCGTGACCGCGGGCCGCGGAGACGGCGGAACCGTGTTTGTGCAGTCCGGAGGCTCGCGCAACCCCAAGGATCCACCGGTGCCGCCGCAAATCGTGATTGCGTCCGAGCAATACAACCGCATCGCCCGCACCATTTCCGACGGCATGGCCGTGACCATGGAACTGAACGTGCAGAACAAGTTCCTCGACGGCGACGGGAAATCTTTCGACATCATCGGCGAGATTCCCGGCAGCGACCTGGCCGACCAAGTCGTGATGATCGGCGCCCACTTTGACTCCTGGCATGCGGGAACCGGCGCGACGGACAACGGAGTCGGCTCGGCCGTCATGATGGAAGTGATGCGCGTGCTGAAAGCGAGCGGGCTCAAGATGCGCCGGACCGTGCGCATCGGATTGTGGACCGGAGAGGAGCAGGGATTGCTGGGCTCGCGCGCATACGCGAAAGAGCATTTCGCCGACCGCGAAACGATGGCCCTCAAGCCCGAACACGAAAAGTTCGACGTGTACTTCAACATCGACAACGGCAGCGGCAAACTGCGCGGCGTCTATCTGCAGGGCAACGAGGCCGCCGGGCCTATTTTTGCCGAATGGATGAAACCCTTCGCCAATACGGGCATGACCACGCTCAGCATCCGCAACACCGGCGGCACGGATCATCTGGCCTTTGACGCCGTGGGGTTGCCAGGGTTTCAATTCATCCAGGATCCGCTCGAGTACGACACGCGCACGCACCACAGCAACATGGACGTGTACGACCGCGTGCAGGAGGCGGATCTAAAGCAGATGGCCGCGGTCGTGGCGACGTTTGTCTATCAGGCCGCGAACCGCGAAGCGAAGTTCCCGCGCAAGCCGCTGCCTCCGCCGCAGCCCGCGCAGCGGCCGGGCGGCGGTCCGCCGGGGATGTGACGCGATTCGAGGTGAACTTTGACTGACGAAACGTCCGCTGTCGCTCCTGCGGGCACGGCAGGCGGGCTAGGCCGCAACGAAAGAAAGACGGTCGCCGGGCCGCTGCACACGATCATCCTCCTGCTGGTGATTGCCAGCGTCAGCGCTCTTGGCTATTTTTCCGTGCAGCGCGCAATCGGAACGCAGAATCCGCACCGGCTCGTTTTCTACGGGCTCACCATGGCTTGGGAATGGGCCACGGTCGGCTACATCTACTGGGGAGTGCGCCGCCACGGCGTATCCTTCAGCGAACTGGTCGGCGGAAGCTGGAAAGGAAAGCGCTTCTTCGTGGATCTGGGGATCGCATTCGCTTTCTGGGTGGCGGCCCTCGTTGTCCTGGGGATTGTGGCGTTCCTGCTTCACAGCCGGGGAATGAACGAGGCCGCACGGGCGATTGCGCCGCGGACCCCGGTCGAGTCGTTCCTATGGGTTTGTGTTTCCGTGACCGCGGGTATTTGCGAGGAGACCATCTTTCGCGGATACCTGCAGAAGCAGTTCGCCGCGTGGACGCAGAACGGCGTCGTGGGTCTGGTCCTTTCCGCGCTGATATTCGGCGCGGGGCACATCTATCAGGGCCTGAAGCCGGCGACGGTCATCACGGTGTATGGACTGATGTTCGGCACCTTGGCGGAGGTTCGCCGGAGCTTGCGCCCGGGCATGATGACGCACGCCTTCCACGACACAGCCGCCGGCTTGCTGATCCGATTCATCCCGAGGGCGTGAACGGCGCGCGCCGGCGCATCGGGTTCCCTGCGGGGAGGGTCCGAGGGTGATAGGCCAGAACATCTCGCACTACCGCATCGTCGAGAAGCTTGGCGGCGGCGGCATGGGCGTGGTCTACAAGGCCGAGGACCTCAAGCTCGGCCGCTTCGTGGCGCTGAAGTTTCTTGCCGAGGACGTTGCGAACGACCCGCAGGCCCTCACCCGGTTCAAGCGCGAAGCCAAAGCCGCTTCCGCTCTCAATCATCCGAACATCTGCACCATCTATGAAATCGACGACCAGTACGGCCGGCCTTTCATGGCCATGGAGTTCATGGACGGCGCCACGCTGAAGCACTGGATGGCCGGCAAGCCGGTGGAGTTGGAAACGCTGGTGGCGTTGAGCATCGAGATTACCGACGCACTGGACGCGGCGCACGCCGAAGGCATCATCCACCGGGACATCAAACCGGCGAACATCTTCGTCACAAGGCGGGGCCACGCGAAGATTCTCGATTTCGGGCTCGCCAAGCTGATCCCGGCAAGATTTACGGAAGCTCCGCACGCGGCGACGCAGCCGACCATTGAGGACTCGCACGAGCACATCACGAATCCCGGCACGGCCATGGGCACTGTGGCGTACATGTCGCCGGAGCAGGCCCTGGGCAAGGAGCTCGACGCGCGCACCGACCTTTTTTCGTTCGGCGCCGT
>DASPOW010000158.1:0-10477 GCA_035625855.1 Candidatus Methylomirabilota bacterium
CACGAAGGGGTCGAGATCCATGCCGCTCAAGGTCAGTTTGCCGCTGAGCGGAAGGTCGCCATGCAGCCCGGCGCGGAACATCCCGGTGACCTTTCCAGTGTTCATCGCCGAGCCGAGCTGCAGCTGCACTTCGTTCCCGTCGGAAGAAAGTTTGCCTTCGAAACTTCCGATGACCTGCCGGGCCGCGCGCAGGTCCACCACGCGGAAGCTGCCCTCGCCCTGCGGAGCCGTCAGCGGGCCCTGCGCCTGGACGCGAAAACTGAGGCTGCCGCCGATCGGCAGCCGCGCGCTCTGGATTTCGTTGAACCTTTCCAGCGGGAAGCCTGCGCCCACCAGGTCCAGGGACACGCGGCCGTCTGAAAAACGGTAGCCCGCGGCGCCGGTGATCACCCCGGCGCTCTGCGCTGCTCCGCCACGCGCCTGCACGCGCAACTCGGCATTGGAAACGCGAATTTCCTCCGACCCCCAATTCAGCTGGCCACGGAGACGATTGAAGGCAAGGCCGCCGGCGTGTCCGTCAGCCAGGTCGAAGAGGCCCGTGACGCCGGGCTCCGCCCGGGTGCCTCGGCCGTGAAACTGCCCCGTGAGGGTTCCGCTCAGGGGATAGCTGGAGTGAAGGAGGATCTGCAAGTCCTCGACCGAGGATTGGGTGAGGTTCGCGTCGGCGGTCCACTCGTTTTGAGGGCGGAAGCTCCAGCCGGACAGCTCCAGGCTTGCCTCGACTTCAGCGGAAGTCGCGCCGCGACGCACGCGGCCGTGCGTGAACGCAAGACGGGCGGGCGAATAGGAGAGATCGCCTTCGACGAGATCCGCGTCAAGCGGGCCGTAGCGCACGCGCTCGCCCCGGGCGTGTCCGGCGAAGGTCGGCCCCTGCAGCGGACCAGTAATGTCTCCATCCCACCGCGCGCTTCCGGCAATGTCCATGGCGTGGGCTTTGCCGCTCGAGGCAAATCGCTCGATCGCATGGTAGAAGGTGTTCCAAGCGTGCAGGTCGCCGGTCTCGAAATGCGTGTCAAGCGCGGAGTTGTTCGCGGCAAGACGGCCGCTGAAAGTAATGCGGCTCGAAGGCGTCGTGATTTCGCCGGAACTCGCCTGCAGAGTCCGCAACTCGTGCAGATAGCGGAATCGGAAATCGCCGGCAGTGGGCAGGCGCCCGGCGGCGGGCGTCTCCGGCTGCGTCCAGTGGGCTTCACCGCCGATGTCAAACTGCTTGAAGTCGGCGGCCCAGGTCTGCACGGTGTCTGCGGAAACCACGCCATCCCAGCCGAGCGCGGCCACGGGGAATGCCGGTTGGTTCAGCGCGTCGAGCGCCTCCCCGAGACTCGCGCCGCGCGTGTGCGTCTCCGCGCGAAAGGCCGCACCCTTGAAAAGAAGCGAGACGCGCCCTGTGACGGTCCCCTGCAATGCTTGCGCGCGAAAATCGGGAACTTCCACGCCGCGGTTGTCGAGGATATAGCTGCCGCGGCTGCTCATTCCGGATGCGGAGAAAAGCGGGTAGCGCATCGCGATTTCGCCGGCCGAGTAGTCGCCGCGAACATGCACCTGCCCGCCCGCAAAGGTCCCTTCCCCGCGAAAGTCGACGCGGCCCTCGGGCGTCATCGGTTTGCGAAGGACGTGGCGGACGTCTTCCAGGCGCAGCCACCCGCGGTAGCGGAATTTCCAGTGCGGGTCTGCGAAATCACTCATTTCCGCTTGGGCGTCCAGCTGCGATCCGGCGAAGCACGCTAAGACTTGTTCCACGGAGAAACGGTCTCGGGCCAGCGTGAACCTCAGGGAGACGCTCGCGGGGACCGGAAAGTAGCGCTGCGCGGTGAGGTTTAGGTTCTGCCACTGAACGGCGCCAGAGTAAATCGTGTTGTCCGGGCCGCCGCTCGCGTTGAGCCCGATGGTCAAGTCGCCGCCCTCGATGGCCAGCGGCAAACCCACGTCGTTGTAGAGAATCCACCCGTCGGTCACCTGGATTGCGCCGATATGCAGAGCGAAGAGCTCCTGCACCGGAGATTTCTGCGCCGTGCGCGGCCGGACGGGTGAGGGAACGTTGCTCAGGCCGTTCTTTTCCACGCGAATGTGCACGTGCGGCGCGCGAAGTACTGCGTTCTCGACCGAGATCCTCCTCCCCCACATGGATTCGACTTTCAAATCCAGTTGCAGTTCGTCCAGGCTGAGGAGCGGCTCGGTTCCGGCGGGCTCGCGCCCGTGAATGACGAGTCCTTTGACGGTCGCGCGCAAGCCCCACCAATGCATGGAGAACTCACGCGCTTCCACCTTGCCTCCGGTCATTGCCTCGAGGCGGTGGATGGTCGCGCGCCTGAGGTACGCGTCGGCCGCGCCACTCCAGATAAGCACCGGGACAGCGGCCAGGACAAGCAGAACGACGAGGGCCGCGAAGCGCACGACGCGCCGCAGCCACCTCCGCATCCACCCCGGCTTTTCCGTGCTCATCACGCCATCTTCTCGACGTGCAGCCGGCTGCGGCGCTCTTTCAGCCAGCGGTCGGCCTGCTCGTTGATTTTCTGCTGCACCAGCAGTTCGTGGATCCACTCTTGCGAGGACTCGAGCGAAGGGGGCTCTTGCCCTTTGGTCCGCGCCAGAGGCACCACAGTCTTCTGGTAGTAGTCCTCCACGTCCTTTTGATCCACCTGCACGGCGGGCCGGAAACGCGAGTCCAGGTATCCCGTGAGATAGAGCTGTGACTCCACCATGCGCCGGACATCCGCCTCGGTGAGTCCATTTTCTCTCAGCCGCTCCTCGAAGGAGGCTCCTGCTGGTGTTTCTGTTTTCAGCTTCTCCACTTCCGCGTCCACGTCTTCACGTGCGGGGCGCGGGTAGCCCGAAGCCTCCGCTTCGGTTCGCACGATGCCTTGATCAATCAAGCGGTCCAGAAGCCGGGCGTCCGGTTCCTTTTTCCCCTGCACCAGCATCTGGTATGCGCCCAGGTCCCGGATGTCGCTGAGAAGTATGATGTCGTTTTCCACCCGCGCGACGATGCGATCCACGGTTTCCTGCGCGGCTGCCGGCCGGGCCGCCACCGCCGCGACCAGAAACGCCAGGAAGAAGCCTCGAGCGCGCGCGCGAAACGCCATCAGAAGGGTGCTCCCAGGTTGAAGAAGAATTGCAGGCGCGGAAGCTGTGCGCCCTGCTGGCAATTCGGCGCGCCGTTCGTACATGGGATGACAAACGTGGCGCGATTCAGTTGGTACCCGATGTCCACGCGAATGGGCCCTACGGGCGTCGCGTAGCGCACTCCGAACCCCACTGTATGGGAGAAATAGTTCAGCTCATTGGTGCAGTTGAACTGGCACTGCGTCGGGTTCGCTGGGTTGAAGACGGGCCGCGGCGGCGACCAGGCCAGGTTTACCCGGTCCAGCCGGCTATAGACGTTGCCGGCGTCATAGAAGAGCGCGCCGCCCAGGGGTGTTCCGAAGTGCGGAACCCGCATGGGGAACCGGAATTCCTGGTTAAAGATGATCTCCGCCTGTCCGCCGACCGGAAAGCCCGTCACCGCATCGCGCGGCCCCGCTTGGTTCAGCCCGAAACCCCGCAAGGAGGTGCCGCCGCCCGCGAAGAAGCGTTCCGGGAGCGGAATCACCGTAGGGAACGGAGGAGCCGTCGGCGCGGGAAACGTCAGTGAAGTCGTGTCGCGGTAAGGACGAAGGACTCCGAAGCGCGCCGACCGCGCAAACACGAAACGCCTGCCGATGCGATGGTAAGTGGAGTTTTGCAGAAAGAAACGTAGAAAGCTGGCGCTTGAACCGATTTTCGTGTCAGCGACGGAAAAGTCCGCGCTGGTAAACACTCCGGCCGTCGCGTCGGCGGGGTTATTGCGGCTGTCGCGAAACCACGTGACGCCGAACTCCGACACCAGCGTCGGTTGGTTGAACAGCGGCACCTCGTCGGCAGGGATTTGCAGGTTGCTGATGTCCACCTTGCGAAAGCTGTACCGGTAGAGAAACGTATTGAGCCTGGCCGACTGCGGCGTTTGGGTCAACTGCACGGAACCTTCATAGCGTGTTTCCCCGAAGGTGCTGATGTCCCGCGTCTTCTCCGCCAGCGCGGCCGCTTGAAAGCTGAAATCTTCGCTCCCGAATGTCCGCGGCTCGCTGTAGCTCAGCAGGGCGCGGCCCTGCAGCGTGCTGCCTCGCAACTTGAGAGACAGAGAATCGGCGCGCCCGGTGAGGTCGGCCTTCGAGATCTCCAGGATTCCGCGCGGGCTGGCCTGGAATTCCGTCGCCGTGGGGTTGCTGTTGCTCGGCAGGCGCTGGGCCTCGATGCCGCCTCCGTACGCAATCGTGTAGCGCTTGGCTTCTTCGACCTGGACCACAACGTTCTTGTCCGGGTCCGTTCCGGAGGGATTCTGCGGCTCGACGGTCACGCGGTTGAAGATGCCCAGGTTGTATAGGCGCCGCTGCGACTCGACGACTTCCCCTTGGCGCAGCGGCTCGTTTTCGCGGATTCGGACTTCGCGGCGAACGACTCCCAGGCGCACGCGCTTCTGCCCGCTATAGAGGATGCGCCGGACGCGTACCTGCCGGCCTTCTTCGATGTGGTATGTCAGCTTGACCAGGTTCGGTCCGCTGCCCGCCGCGCCATTTGTCTTTTCGACGGAGCCGGCGGCGCCGGCGTTGGTGTCCTCCACCGATGCCTCGAACCGCGCGTCGGGATACCCCTGATTGAAGTAGAGCGCCAGGATGTTGTCGCGGTCTGCCGCAACGTTCGCCTCCGAATACGGTTCACCGGGTGTGGATCCGATAACGCTCATCAAGTCCTGTTGGCTGAAGGCGTGAGTGCCCTCGAGCACGAGAGAAGCCACCCGCGTTTGATCCCCCTCCTGGATCACGAAGCGCACCAGCACGCTGCCCGTTGAGCCCTCGTAATCGTCGAAGACCAGCGACTGCACTCGCGCGGAAGCGAAGCCATTGGCCAGGTACATCGCGCGCATCGAGTCGGTATCGGCGTCCAGGAGCCGGCGGCTGAAGCGCCCTCGCGAAGCGAACGCTGCGGTGATCAGGCTCAGCCGGCTGTGCAGCAGCTCTTTGCTGAAATAATGATTCCCCGTAATTTCGATGCCCACCAGCTTGTGCGGTCCGCCGAGATCGACCGTGTATGTGATGACTTCCTCTTCACCCTCCCAGTTCTTTTCGTTCTTCGGGATTCTCCGTGTGACGGCGTTGTAGGTCACGTCCGCGTCAAAGTAGCCGTCTCTTTCGAAACGCTCTTGCAGGTTGCGCCGCCCTTCTTCCAGCAGGTCCGTGTCCACCGCGCCCTCTTGGTACACGGGAATCAGTTTGTGGAGCGTCCCGGAAGAAAGCTTCGCCCCGGCCAGAACCACCCTCACGCGCGGACCTTCCGTGACTTCCAGTTCGATGGGAACCGTTTTTTTGGATGAGTCGTATTCTCCCCGGCGCAGCAACGCGCGCACGGCCAGATGGCCTTTTTTCGTCAGGAACTTGCGAATGCGCTCGCTGGTATTCTGCAGCCGCTTCCCGGTGACAGCCTGCCCGGCGCGAAGCTGTGAGCGCGACAGCAAGATGGCGTCCGGATAACCGGTGTGATTTGTAAGATGGATTTCGGAGATGCGCGCCCTTGGGCCAGGCGTGACTTTGACGTGGATGTCCATCTGCAGGGTATCGGCGTGCGGGATCGCCCGCACATCCAGCTGCGCTTCATAGAGACCCTCATCCCGCAGAGCGTCCTGGAGGCGCGCGACGCCCTCATCGAGCGTTTCCTTGCGGAAGACCTGGCCCAGCGCGATCTGCATCGCCGCGGCCGCGGCCGATTCCGTAGGCGGCGGCACGAGGCCCTCCAAGGTGATGAGGTTGAAGAAAAGGTTCATGCGCACCACAAAATCGACCTGTACGCCGCCGGGCGCGCTCGTGCGCACCACGCGAATGTCCGCGTAATCCCCCGTATCGAAGAGCGTATGGATACTCTTGCGCACCGCCTCGCGGTCGAGCGGTTTTCCGCGGACCACGGCGATATTCTCGGGAGAATCCTTTAGCACCCGTCCGTCCTCGGTGACGATCCGCACCGCTGTCACCATCGCGGATTCCGCGGCCGTAGCCCGCTCGGCGGGAGGGCTGAAAAGCGGGGCGGGCGGCGTTTCGCCGCGCAGGGTGCGGACTCCTGAGAGAAGGATCAGGGAAAGAAGCGCACCGCTTCGCTTGGCCCTCGCATAATTCATGCTCTGCTTCGTCTTCAGACGAAGGTTAACATACCCGCGTTGCCCGCCTTGGGGGCATTGGGGATATCATTTCTTGATAGGAAAACGCGGCAGAACACGGCCCGGCGGCGACAAGAGACGTTGTGGATCCAAGATTCGAAGAGCGCTATTCGCGGCAGATGCTCTTCGCTGGAATCGGCGAAGAAGGCCAGAAGCGCCTGTGTGCCGCGAGCGCGGTGATTGTCGGTTGTGGAGCGATTGGCGGGGCCACCGCGAGCCTTCTCGCGCGCGCGGGCGTCGCCCGGCTGCGCGTGATTGACCGCGATTTCGTCGAGCCTTCCAATCTGCAGCGCCAACTGCTGTTCGATGAAAGCGACGCGAGCGAGGCTTTGCCCAAGGCTGTCGCCGCGGAGCGCAAGCTGCGCGCCATGAACTCCGCGATTGCCGTGGAAGGCTGCGTGGCGGACCTGAACCCGCGGAATGCGGAGCAGTTGCTTCGCGGCTGGGATCTCATTTTGGATGGCACCGACAATTTCGAGACGCGGTTCCTGATCAATGACTGGGCCGCAAGAGAAGGCCGGTCGTGGATTTACGCCGCTGCCGTCGCCGCTTACGGCGTTTCCTTCGTGATTCGTCCGGGTTCCACGGCGTGTCTCGCCTGCCTGATGGAAAGTTCTTCGACGGACGCCGAAGAGACCTGCGACACCGTCGGCGTTCTGGGTCCGGTCGTGAATCTGGTCGCGTCGCTGCAAGCGGGGGAAGCCATCAAGATTCTCGCGGGACGTCAGGATGCGCTCCACGGGCGGCTCGTCTCTTGCAATGTCTGGACCGGCAGGCTGCAATCATTGAACGTGCCCCGCAACGCGCAGTGCCCCGTCTGCGTGCGGGGCGATTTCCGCTATCTCGCCGGAGCGGCCCAGCCGCGGCTCACGCTGTGCGGGCGCGATTCGGTCCAAATCCACGAAAAGTCGCGCAAGCTGGACCTAGCCGCGCTGCGCAGCCGCCTTGTGGCCACGGCCGAAGTGCGCGGCAACGACTATCTCCTGCGGTTTCGTGTGCCGCCGTTCGAGATAACGGTTTTCACCGATGGCCGCGCCATCGTCAAGGGCACGCGCGACCCCGCTGTGGCCAGATCGCTTTACGCGCGGTACATCGGCTCCTAGGTTCGGGGCTGGATTGCTACCGTTGCACGCCGCTGCGGCCGAACGGCACGCGCAAGGCCGCGCGGTCCAGGTTCTCCCGCAGGTTCATCAGCGTCAGGAAAGTGCTCAGGATGCGCGCCTTGATGTCGTCGGTCAGGTGCAGGCCGCTGGTAGCCACGCGCGCCAACCGCTCTCCGTTTTCGGTGATGTACTGGATGATCTCTTTCTGGCGTTCATGCGGGGCATTGCCCAGCGCCGTCTCGCGGCGCATTTCGCCGCAGGCCTGCTCCAGCAAGAGCGTGAAGTGGAGGATGCACAGCTGCCGCTCTTCCAGAGCGGCGGGCACCGAGGTCTTGCATCCTGCCGATTTGCACGCAGCTGCCATTTCGGGGACTATTTGATTCGTAACATTCCTCGCGGCGAAAAGCCAGAGCGCCCTTGCCGGGTGCCGCGAAACAAACAGCGCCGCGCCGCGAGCCCGAACGAGAAAGACCTTGACTTTTCCCGGCTCCCTTGCATAATTATGCATGTTGATGCATAATCTTGCGCCGATGCATGTTGCCAAAAAATTCCGCCAGGGCCAGATCCTGAAGCTCATCTCCGCGGAGCCGGTGACGAGCCAGGACGCCCTGCGCCGCAAGCTCGCGCACCACAAGCTGCGCGTGACCCAGGCGACCCTGTCCCGCGATTTGCAGGAACTCAACCTGGTGAAGACCCCGGCGGGCTACAAGCCGGCGGCGCTCGCCGAGGAAGCCCCGCAACTGCCGTCCCTCGGCCGCGCCCTGAAGGAGTTCCTGCTGGACCTGCGCCCGGCCGAGAATCTTCTCGTGCTCAAGACGCCTCCCGGCGGAGCCCAACCCCTGGCCGCGGCGCTGGACGCCGCGAAGCTGCCCGAGGTCGCGGGCACCATCGCCGGCGACGACACCATCCTGATCGTCACCCCGAGGCGCAAGGCCCGCCACGCGCTGCAACTGAAGCTCGAGACCGAGCTGAAATGAGAGACCTCAGGCAATCCGCCGTCGTAGGGGTCTCCGGTTATACCGGGCTGGAGCTTGCGCGCGTTCTGCTGCGCCATCCGGCCATCCGCAAACCTGTCTTCTATCTCCGCGAAACCGACGGCGCGAAGTGCCTCGCGGAAGTCTTTCCGCAGTTCCGCGGCTTTGGCGAAGGGCCCGTGAAGCCGCTTTCGGCGGAGGCTATCGTCGCTAGCGATGCCGGCGTGGTCTTCCTGGCAACGCCGCACGAGGCTTCCTGCGAACTGGCCCCGGCCCTCGTTGCGGCCGGTCTCCGCGTCATTGACTTGAGCGGCGCGTTCCGTTTCTCCTCCGGCGAGACCTTTTCGGCGTGGTATAAGCAACCGGCTGCTCCCGCGGCGCTGCTCGAGAAAGCCGTTTATGGCCTTCCGGAGCTGTATGCCGCGGAGATTCCTTCGGCGTCGCTGGTTGCCAACCCGGGGTGCTATGCCACCTCCGTGATTCTCGCGCTGCGCCCGCTTGTCTACTCCGGCTGGATTGCCGCGGATCGCGGCATCGTTTGTGACTGCAAGTCCGGCGCAAGCGGCGCGGGCAAGGAGCTGCGGCGCGACCTGCAATTCGTCGAGGTGGACGAGAACTTCCGCGCTTACGCGCTCTTTTCGCATCGCCACACGCCGGAGATTCTCGAGCACGCCGGCGTTTCCCCGGAACAATTGATGTTCTCGACGCACCTGTTGCCTCTCGCGCGCGGCATTCTTTCCAGCATCTACGTTTGGCTCGACGCGCCTCGCGAAGCGGCGGAAATCGAAACGCTCTACCGGAAGTTCTACGCGGGCCGGCCCATGGTGCGCGTCTCTCCGGCCGGGCAGTTGCCGGAGCTGCAGCACGTGGCGCACACCAATTTCTGCGACATCGGGTTTGCGCTGGACGCAGCCGGCCGGCGCCTCGTGGTCGTTTCTTGCCTGGACAACCTGGGCAAGGGGGCCGCGGGGCAGGCGGTGCAGAACTACAACCACATTCTTGGAATCAAGGAGCACACAGGACTGCAATGAGACTGGTCATTAAGTTTGCGGGAGCGCTTCTGGAAGACGAGCAGGCGGTGGCGTCGCTGGCGCGGCAGGTGGCCGCGCTGGCGCGCCAGGGGCACGAGATTCTGGTGGTCCACGGGGGAGGCCGGCAGTTCACCACGACGCTGAAGCGTTTGGGCGTGGAAAGCCGGTTTGTCTCCGGGCTGCGCGTCACGGACCGCGATACCCGCGATGCCGCGGTCATGGTCTTCGCCGGCCTGCTCAACAAGAAGCTGGCGGCTGCGATTTCCGCCGCCGGGCAGCCGGCCATCGGCATCTCCGCCTCCGACGCGCAGTGCTTCGAGGCCGAACCCTTGGTGCACAACGAAGTGCCCGGCGGACTGGGTTTTGTCGGCTACATTACCGGCGTGAACGTGGGGTTCCTTGAATCGCTGTGGCGCGAAGGGCTTCTGCCGGTGGCATCGTGCCTCGGTTTGGGATCGGATGGAGAGCTCTACAACATCAACGCGGACCACATGGCCGCCGCGTGCGCGGAGTTTCTCCGCGCCGATGCGCTGATTTACCTCACCGACGTTGCCGGCGTGCTCGACGGCGAGCGGCTGTTACCTGCGGTCTCGTGCGCCGACATCGGCGGGTTGGTGGAGCGGCGGATCGTGACCGGCGGCATGCTCCTCAAGCTGGAGGCCGCAAAACGCGCCCTGGACGGCGGCGTAGGCGGCGTACGCATCGTTGGCGGAGCGGCGCCCGAGGCGCTCCTCGTCGCGGTGCAGGCTGCGAGCGGGACTCCGGCGGAATGCAACGGCGACGCGCTTGGAACACGGGTCACCCGCGAGCCGGGCGCAAGCATCTCCGCCGCGGCTCTCAGCGCGGCCTAGCTCGGCGGAATCACCGGACCATGAAACGAGCCTCGCAGAAAACGAAGAAGGAAAAGACGCCCGCGGCGGCCGCTGCTCTGCGCGACGCCGAGCAGTTCCTTCTTCCCACCTACAAGCGCCCCCGCTTGATCTTTTCCCACGGCCGCGGCGCAGTGGTCTTTGATGCAAAGGGCAAGAGCTATCTCGACTTTCTCGGCGGCATCGCCGTCAACGCCCTCGGCCACGCGCACCCGCGGATCGTCCGCACCATCCGCCGCGAAGCCGCGCGCGCGATCCATCTCTCTAATCTTTTTCACAA
>DASPOW010000159.1:0-12579 GCA_035625855.1 Candidatus Methylomirabilota bacterium
GCCGCAGACGTCCCCCACACAAACCAGCACGCGGCCATCGCCGAGTGGCAGCAGTTCGTAGTAGTCACCGGAGAGCGTTCCCGCGGGTCGCGACGCTGCGGCTAATTCGAACCCCGGCAGAGCGGGGACTTCCCTCGGCAAAAGCATTCTCTGCGCGGCGGAAGCCTCCGTCCACTCCCGCTCGTTCCGGAGTTCGCGGCTGCGGGCCTCACGCCGCGCAAGACCCCGCTCGAGCTGAGTGCGCAGAATCGCGCGCAGCGCGGTGTTTTCCCAGGGCTTTTGCACGAAGTCACCAGCGCCGCGCTGGAGTGCCTCCACGGCCAGCTCGATGCTCGCCCAGCCGGTCATCACCACGATGGGGAGGTCGGCGTCTATTTCGCGCACGCGCTCAATGAGGTCGAGGCCCTCCCGGCCGCTGGTCGTGTCGCGCGCATAGTTCAAGTCGAGCAAGGCCAGATCGAAACGCGATTGGCGCACGGCATCGAGAACGGCCGCGGGTGACAGAACCTGTTCTATGGCGTAGCCGTCTGGCCGCAGGGCGAGCCGCAGGGCGTCGCGGACGTCGGCCTGATCGTCGGCAATCATCACGCGCGGGCGGGCCGGAATGGGAGTTGGCGAGGACACGATGCGGAGAAACAGGGGAGCAATCCATCGGCCGCCGCGAACTTCTGCAACTTACTGCAAATACGTATGTTATGCCCAATAGGCCGAAGCGGACAGTGACCGTTAATGGGACGCTGCGTCTCGCCAGAGGACGCTACTAGGATGGCAAGACTTTGTAGCCGGCGAGAATGCAGCCGCCTTCGATTCGACGGCATTCGAACAGGGCGAGTCTGAGGCGGTGGCCTGGGTCACGGAACGCAGGGATGCCCGAGCCGAGCAAAACGGGGTGAATGTTCAAGCGGACCTCGTCCACCAGGCCGGCGCCGAGCAGCGACTGCGCCAGTTCGCCGCCGCCCATCAGGCAGATTTCTCTTCCCGGCCTCCGCTTGAGGCTGCGAACGAACTCGACGGCGTCACCCGGAACAAGCTCGACACCGGGATCGGCGATCGATTTGAGGGTGCGAGAGAAAACGTAGGTTCGCTTGGGAGGCACAACGCGCTTGGCGGACCTGGTCTTTTTCGGTTTCTTCGCGGCGCCGCCGGCGGCGGCCGAAACGTCGTAGGTTTTGCGGCCCATGAGGACCGTATCGATCTTCTTCCAGTAGGCGGCCATAACGTCATGGACGTCCTTGCTGTAGTACAGCCAATCGAGGGAGCCTTTGGGCCCGGTAAGAAAACCATCCAAGCTCACGGCGCCGCCGTAGGTGATGGTGCGCATCGCTCGCTCCTTTGCGGAGGTAACCCGGGGTAACCCGGCGAAAACGTCAAAACTAAATCTCCGTTTAGAAATGATACTATACGCCCGTTGAGAAATTGTCAAGCATGAGCCGCCCGCGAAAAGTGAGCGACACCCAGCTCTTCGCCGCCACGCACGCGGTGATGGGCCGGGTAGGCCCGCGGGAGTTGACCCTCCGGGCCATCGCCGAAGCGGCGGGAGTGACCGCCGCCGTTCTCGTGCAGCGGTTCGGGTCGAAGCGCGCCCTGTTGCTGGCGATCTTCCGGAAGGCGGCGGAGGGCTCGGGCGAATTCATGGCCGAGCTGGCAAAAAAACATCGGTCGCCGCTGGCCGCGCTTCGCGCGTACGCCGATTGCATGGCGGAGATGGCGGCTTCGCCCGCGGCCCTGGCGCGAAACCTGGCATATCTGCAGATTGACCTGGCGGACCCGGACTTTCGCAGATACCTCGTGAAGCAGGCCAGGGCCACGCGGGCGGGCTTGACGCGGCTAGTCGCGGCAGCCGCGAGAGCGAAAGAGCTCTCGTCGAATGTCAGTCCATCACGGCTCGCGCGGACGCTCGAAGCCGTGCTGAGCGGCTCCATGCTGTGCTGGGGTTTCTACCGGCAAGGAACGGCAGCGCGGTGGATGCGCACCGACCTGGATGCTGTGCTGAAGCCGTACTTGGCACGATCGGGCCCTGGGGCCGGAAAGAACGAGGAAAAAAACTAGCGCGTGCCGCTGAGCGACAAACAACTCAGGCCTCATTGCTTTCGTGATTCAGCGGGGGGTAAGATTTCTGCACCATATCGACGCCGCACCCGCGTGAAACTCGCAATGCAAACCCTTATTGTCCATCAAGATGCGATACAGGGCCGGAAGCTTCGAGGCCGCCCGTTCCTGGCGCCGGACCGCGTATGCAGGTAAATCCAATTGAACCGCCGAACCGCGATCTGACGGGCAAGACCGTGGGAAGATTCGGGATACGCGCCCGGCTCGGTGAGGGCGGCATGGGCGAGGTCTATTTGGCGGAGGACCTTGCTCTTAAGCGGCAGGTAGCGCTGAAGCGCATTCCCTGGGCCCGGCGCGCCGACGAGCGCGCTCGAAAACGGCTGCGCAAAGAGGCCGAGCTTGCCTCGCAACTGACGAATCCCCACGTCGCGGCGATCTATGACATCTTCGAGGATGGCGACGAGATCTTCATTGTCATGGAGTACGTCGAGGGCGAAACCCTTCGGCGCAGGCTCACTCGGCCTCTATCCCTGGAAGAATTTCTGCCCATCGCCGAGCAGTGTCTGGACGCGCTGGTCGCCGCCCATCGCGCCAGGATTCTTCACGGAGACCTGAAGCCGGAAAACGTCATGCTCATGCCGGGCGGCGCGGTGAAGGTTCTGGACTTCGGCGTCGCGCATCGGATGCTGGACCCCGCGGAGAACGCCACGCTCGAAACCCTGGCGGCGGGTCCCGTTGGGGGCACGCTCACCTACATGGCGCCGGAAGTCCTGAACATGAAGGAACCGGATGCGCGCGCCGACGTTTTCTCTCTCGGCATCGTGTTTTACGAGGCGCTGGCCGGGCGGCACCCCTTTCAAGCTCCGGGGTTTCTCCGCACGTGCGACCGGATTCTGCACGATGAGCCGGCCGCACTGCGCAACACGAGCCCGTCGATTCCCGCGGGAATCGAGGTCATCGTTGGCAAAATGCTGGCGAAGGATCCCGGCGAACGATACGCGACCGCGGCCGCAGTCGCGGCTGATCTGCGCGGCTTTCAGCGCAACCCGGCGTCTTCGATCCCTTCCCTGACACCGGGGAAGACAGCGCGATTCGCCTGGATGTCGTCGCGCACCGTTGCCGCCGGCGCAGGGTTGCTCGTGCTACTCGGCGCAGCGGCCTGGTGGGCAACGCGAACGCAGAGGCGCGACAGTTCGCCGCTGGCGGACCAACCCGTGCGCTCCATCACCATCTTGCCGTTCCGACGCATTGCCGCTCCGCCGGAATACGCCTACTTCGGAGTCGGCCTGGCGGAAGTGCTTGACGCGAAGCTCACCAATGCCCGCCTTCTCGAGGTTCACTCGCCGGGATCGAGGCAAAGCTTGAGCGACGCCGCCCCGGACCCCTTGGAAGTCGGCCGCCGATTAAGGGTTGACGCAATTCTCAGCGGAAGCTACCAGATTGCGGGCGAACAACTCAGCCTGAGTTACACCCTGCTGGACGTGCGTCGCAACGTCGAAATTGCAGGCAACGCGTATTCCGGGCCGCTCACCCAGGCTGTCGAGGTGGAACACCGGCTGGCCGGAGAAATCGTCGAATCGCTGAGAGTTTCCGGCAGCCGGGAGGAGTTAGCGCGGTTCACCGCGCCGCCGACGGAGCGGAGCGAAGCTCTCCAGGCCTTCCTGCGGAGCAAGTACGAGATGGATCGATTCTGGCAGCAGCCAAGTCCGGAACAGCTGTCGCGCGCCGAGCAGCCGCTCCAGGAAGCCCTGCGCATCGACCCGCATTTCACCCTGGCGCTCGCGAGCCTCGCCAAACTGCATTGGCTATCGGTGTTCTGGGGCTATCAGAAAGATCCGGGCGTCCTGGACCGCGCCGGACAGGAAGCCGACACAGCAATCGCGCAGGATCCCTGGCTTGGGGAAGCCTACGCGGCGAGGGCGCTGGTGCAATTCCAGCGCGGGCAACTCGATCGTGTCCGCGAGAGCCTGGTGGACGCTTTTTCGCGCGCCCCGCATTCGGCGCTCGCCTACTACGCCGCCGGCTACTACTACCTGGGCCGCGGACTCGCCGAGGAAAGCGCGCGGGCGTTCCGGCGGGCCAAGGAACTCGACCCCGAGTCCGTGCGCACGGAACTGGCCGCCGCCTACCGCTACCAGGTGGAATTGCCGCAGGCGGAAAAGCAGGCGCGCGAATACCTGATTGAGCATCCCGGCGATCTCGTGGCCGAAGCCTCGCTCGCAGTGATTCTGATCAGCCGCGGAACCCTGGCGGAGGCGGAAAAGATCGAGATGGACCTGGCGAAGCATGCCCCGAATGATCCCACGGCGCAAATGGTGAAGGCTCTGGTCCGCGTCGCGGGCAAAAAACCCTTCTCCATCGCCGCGTGGCTGCGCGCCCACCAGGATGCCTATTGGTCCGATGGAGGCTACTGCGCCAATGTCGCGGGAGTCTTGGCCATGGCTCGCCAGAATTCCCAGGCCATGCGCTGGCTGCGCCGGGCAGGAGAGTTGAGCATGCGGAACTATATTTTCATCTCGCGGAATCCGCTCTACGGGAATCTCCACAGCGACAGCGATTTCCAGACCTATCTCGCTTCGGTGCGCAGCGAATGGGAAGAGGTGAAACGCCGCGAGGCGCAGGCTCCGCTTCTTCCTCCCGATACTCCTTGATCGCGGATCTCCAGCTATCCTGGCCGGCGCAAGCCGACGCCCGCCGCGTAGAGCACTGACTCGGAAACCCCATCCACTGCGAGCTCTCTTTCAAATTCCTCGTCGAGCAGGGCTGCCGTACAGAAAGGAGCGAGTCCGAGCCAGGTCGCGGTCAGCAGAAACGTCTGGCAAAAATGCCCGGCTTCCAGAAGCACGACGCGGTACGCGCGGGAGAATTTGTAACGCCACATGACCCGCGGGAAGACGGCTGTCATCACAAAGAGCGCAGCGCAGTTCCCAATCCATTTCTGCCGCGCGCAAAGCCTGGCCAGCCGCTTCGGGCTGGCGCTCCGCTTCAGCCTCTCAAGGCAATGCGTGTCGCTTCGGTAGTGGTACAGACCGCGGGCGAGTCCCGCCACTTTGAAGCTCCACACATAAACCTCCAAGGGTTGGCGCGCCCCGCCGGACGGGCTGGTGCGAAGGGGGACCTTGCCTAAAGCCGGCCAGCGCATTTGCGAGGTGACACTCCAGGTGAGCCGCAGAAGCGTGGAAAGTTGGTCGATCGGTATGCGCCCCTCGCCGAAACGACGGTGCGTGCGCCGCTCCGTGAGCACCCGTGGGAATTCGCCGCGCAAGGACGGGAGCGGATCGCTCAGGCGAATCAGCGGGGTCCGCGCATAGCGCTTGAAAAAGGGCGGCTGCGGCGACTTGCGAAGCAGCGCGGCGCTGTATTTTCGTTCGTCCAGGGGCCGAACGCGCTTGAAGGCATGCTTGGTGGCAAAGTGAAAGAGCATCGCTTCACGCCATGCTGTCCACGGAGAAAGATGCCGCTCTCGCTCAGCCTCAGGTGTCCCTTTGCGCAGGACAAGGCCCCAATCGAGAAGCTGGCGCATGACGCGGCGAACGGAAGCAGGATCATATTCCGGCAGAAGCCGCTCGATTTCGCGCATGCTTCGCCAGCGGTCGAGGAGCGTCAGGATAGAAAGGAGAATCGGCGTGCTGCCGGCTGTCTCACCACTCAAAAAATTAAGGCAATGAATACTCTGCTGTTCGATAAAAAACGCCAGGCCGTCGGACCGCTTCAGCCGCGCTCCGGAACCGAGCCGCTCAGTCGCCATTGCGGACAAAGCGGCCGTGCGGCGCGCGCACGGCTCTCTGGGAAACGCAAAACCGTTCGGTCAGGTTTCGCGCCATACCGGCGGAGGGCTAATGGTCTCCCTGGTCTGTGCCGAACACGATACCGAAGGCAGCGTGCTGGATGCTTCTTTCGAGCCTTTTCAGCGGGACGGAGAGGGACTTGAGCGGCGCGCGGCCCTTCATCGCCTTGTTTATGGCCGGCAGAAAAGTCCCCAAGAACTCTTGGTTGAGCTTTTCCTTCTGGCGGCGATCGAACTTGATCCAGGCGCGCGTGGGAGGCACCACCTTGTGCTTGATCTTCTTCGCCATGCTTTCCTCCAGCTTTCTTGTCGAGTTACAGTCTCCGCAGAGTAATTTGCCGCAACGATACGCTCAAAGCCACCGGCCGTCAATCGAATCGCGCCGTTGCGGCGAGCTCGCGTTCAGCCTCCGATCAGCTTCTCGAACTCGGACTCCGTCAGGATCGGCACGCCCAGGGACTTGGCTTTGTCGTACTTGGAGCCCGGGTCTGCGCCCACAACGACATAGTCGGTTTTCTTGCTGACCGAGCCTGAAACCTTGCCGCCGTGCTGTACAACGAGCGCACCTGCCTCCTCCCGGGAGCGATTCAAGAGCGTGCCCGTAAACACGAAAGACTTCGCGGCGAGCTTTTGGCTCTTCAGCGGCACTCGTTCGGCAGTGGGGCGAACGCCGGCCTTGTGGAGCTTCTTTACAAGGCTGCGATTGGCGGGCTCCGAGAAGAACTCAACGATACTGGCCGCAACCTTCGGACCGACTTCCGGAACCTCGACAAGCTGCTCTTCCGAGGCTGAAGCGAGCTCCTCGAGCGACGAAAAACGATCCGCGAGCAACTGACCCGTGCGCTCACCCACAAAGCGAATCCCCAAGGCGTAAGCGAGCCTCGCTAGAGAATTCTTCTTGCTCTTTTCGATTCCGTCGAGCAGGTTCTGCGCGGACTTCTCCGCCATCCGCTCGAGCGCCGCGACCTGTTCGAGCTCCAAAGCGTAGAGATCCGCGACATCTTTCACCATGCCCTTGTCGACGAGTTGATCCACGATCTTGTCGCCGAGGCCGTCGATATCCATCGCGTGGCGGCCGGCGTAGTGGAGAAGAGATTCCTTTCGTTTCGCTGGACAAGCTGCGTTGACGCAGCGATACGCCACCTCGTCTTCGGATTTGTGGATGCGGCTGCCGCACTCCGGGCATTCCTTGGGTACACGGAAGGGGCGCCGGTTCTTCCCTTCCTTAACCACTTTGATTACATGCGGAATCACTTCGCCGGCGCGTTCGATCAGCACTGTGTCACCAATGTAAACGCCCAGGCGCTCGATTTCATCCATGTTGTGCAGCGTGGATCGGCCGACAGTGACGCCTCCAACCTGCACCGGCTCGAGGACGGCTACCGGCGTGAGCGCGCCGGTGCGCCCGACCTGCACGATGATGTCGTTGACGACGGTGGTTTCCTGGCGCGCCGGGTACTTGTAGGCAACCGCCCAGCGCGGGGCGCGCGCGGTGTAACCCAACTCGTTCTGGATGCCGACCGAGTTCACCTTCACCACGACGCCGTCGATTTCGTAGGGCAGGCGTTCCCGTTTGCCCTCCCAGGCGCCGCAATAGGCGACAACGTCGTCAATCGACGGACAGAGCTTCCAATCGTCGGAGGCATGGAAGCGCAATTGCTTTAGAGCTTCGAGACTCTCGGAATGCTTGTTGAATGGCGCGCGGCCACCAACCAGAAGCTGGTACGCAAAGAACTCCAGACGGCGGCTCGCGGTGATAGACGGATCAAGGACCCGTACAGCTCCCGCCGCCGCGTTTCGCGCGTTGGCAAAGATCTTGCCGCCTTGCGCTTCCTGGGTGCGGTTCAGGGCTTCGAACGCCTCACGCGTCATCATGATCTCGCCGCGGACCTCAAAATCGGATCCCAAGCGAATCTTCTTGAGCATGCCGGCATCGACGCGAAGGGGAACACTCCGGATGGTGCGCACGTTCAGAGTCACATCTTCGCCGGTCGTGCCGTCGCCCCGGGTGACGGCGCGCGCGAAAACACCGCTCTCGTATTGCAGGGAGATGCTCAGGCCGTCGAACTTGTGTTCGGCGACGTATTCCATTTCTGTGCGGCCGCTGCTTTCGCGGGCACGCCGGTCGAAATCGCGCAGGGCATCGTAGGAAAACGCGTTGTCGAGGCTGAGCATGGGCCGGGCGTGGCGCACGGTCTGCACCCCTTCGCGCGGCGCGCCTCCGACGCGCTGCGTCGGAGAATCCGGAGTGATCAGCGAAGGATGTTCGGCCTCGAGCGCGCCCAGGCGCTTGACCAGGCGGTCGAATTCCGCATCGGAAACTTCGGGATCGTCGCGCACGTAGTACAGGTATTCATGGCGCCGGATTTCCCCGCGCAGCTTCTCGATCTCTTTTCTTGCGGCAGCCGGTTTGGTCATGAACTTCCTGTGCGACCTTTTTTCAGGCGGTCGGGCAGTATTATATAGAATGGAGAGTCTCGCAAAGAGAGCACCGGGCACAGACCATGACCGTTGGACTTCACAATGCGTTGTTGATTCATAACCCGCGCGCAGGCAGCGGCGGGCGGCGCCGATCCCTGGAGGATGCCCGGCGAATCCTGGCTGCGGGCGGCATCGAAACGGAACTGGCGGACACCGGAGCACCCGGCCACGCGACAGAGCTGGCGCAGAACGCCGGCGCGAGCGGGCGCGAAATGGTCATCGTTTGCGGTGGGGATGGGACGCTCAACGAGGTCGTGAACGGGCTTGCAGCGAGCCCGAACGGCCACCGCGTGCCGCTGGCGCTGCTGCCTGGCGGAACGGCGAACGTGCTGGCGAAAGAGCTCGGTTTGCCCTGGGAGATCCCCCGCGCCGCCGAAAAGCTGTTGCAAGGAAACGTCCGCGAGATTGCTGTGGGACTGGCTACGCCGCTGCAACAACCGGAAAAGAGACGTTACTTCGTGAGTGTGGCCGGAGCGGGCCCCGACGGAAGAATCGTGTATTCGCTCGACCTTGGTCTGAAGGCGCGCGTGGGAATCCTCGCGTACTGGTGGGAGGGTGTCCGCCAGGTCGTCCGCTACAGCTTCCCGCGATTCCGCGTCGTCACTCCGGAGCAGCAAATGGAGGGGACGCTGCTGCTCGTGGGCCGGACAAAGCATTACGGCGGACCGTTTCGCATCACGACCGGTGCTGACCTTCTCGAGGACCGCTTCGAGATCGGCGTTCTAACGTCCCAAAGCGCGTTGCGTTATCTGAGCTATTTGCCTTCCCTCTATTTCGGCAAGCTGCGCGGCGCCGAGGGCGTATCGTTCTGGAAAACGGACCGCGTGGTCTGCGAGCCCCTCGGCGAAGAGCCGGTGCATGCTCAGGTGGACGGCGAAAAGCTGGCGCGCCTGCCCGTGGAGTTCCGCATCGTGCCGAAAGGCTTGAAGCTGCTGATGCCCAGGAACGGGAAACCCTCGGCGGCCTGACCGCCCGTCCATGGACGTGCTCACACACGTGCTCGCGTCGTTCGCGCTGACGAAGCTGTTTTTCCCGCGCGTGCCGCCAGAGGTCCTTCTGGCTGCGTTGCTGGCGGGCACGGCGGCGGACGTGGACAGATTGAGCGTGTTTGCCGGTCCGGCGGTGTTCTTCGGGGCGTATCGCACTTACACGCATTCCATCCTCGCGGCTGTCATGATTGCGGCTGTAGCCGCCGTGGCCGCGCCATTCCTTTGGAGAAAGAAAGGCCGCGCAGGATTTCCTTTCGCCCGGACGCTCCGCGTGACGGGCCTGGCTGCGATCTTCCACTTGGCGACGGACGTATTCGACAGCGACGGCGCGACGGCGCTGTGGCCGTTCCGGGGGACGCGTTTCGCTCTGGACTGGGTGGCCACCTTCGACACGTGGATTCTGGCGACGCTGCTGGCGGGAATCCTCGTGCCGGTGCTTTTCCGTTTGGTAACGGAAGAGATCGGAGCGCGGTCCAAGGCTCCGGGCGGCCGCGTCGGTGCGCTGATTGCCTTGATTGCAATCACCTTCTATCTCGCGGGACGCGGAGTGCTGCACGCAAACGCCGAAGTTCTTCTCGATGCGCGGACCTACCGCGGAGAATCACCGCGACGGGCGGCCGCGTTCGCGGAGTCCGTTTCCGTCTTCGAGTGGAAAGCAATCGTCGAAACCGAAAGGGCCCTTTATCAAGTCAACGTCTCTGCGAAGCCTGGAGCAGCTTTCTTCCCCGATGCAGCGGCAGCCATTTACAAACCGGAAGGGTCAGCCGCCCTCGATGCGGCCAGAGACTCCGAGGCCGCGCGGCGCTTCCTGTCGCTTGCGGAGTTCCCGAGGGCGACCATTCAAAAAACCGCGGGAGGGTATTCGTGCAACTTTCGCGACTTGCGCTATGCCGCGACAGGGGAGACAGAAACCGCCGTCGCAGTCCAGGTCGTACTCGGACCGGACGGAAAAGTCCTGCATGACGAGTTTGTATGGGAGCGGGAGTTGCCCCGCTAGCGAATGCTCCCGCCGGGTCCCGCCCCGCCAGGGCCTGAGTTTTCCGACTGGTGCGGGTGGCGCCTGCGAAGAATGAACCGCGACGCGACGTAGCTTAACAAAACGAGGGCAACGGCGGCCGACGCGACTTGGAGTTTGTGCGCCTCGAGATACGGAAGCGCCTGAGCACCGAAGCGGACAGCCAGATAGCCGATACCAAAGTACCGGACAAGCCGGGAACAAAGCACGGCGAGAGTGAAGCTCACCAAGGGCACTTCGAAGACCCCGGCCGCAAGAACGAATATCTTGAAGGGAGTCGGCGGAGGGAGCAGAGATGCGATCAGAACGCCGACGAAGCCGTTCTGCTCGATCCAGTGGCGTATGACCCCGGCGTGCTTTCCGGCCTTGCGGTGAAACAACGCTTCCCCGCCCTTGCGGGCCAGATAGTACAAAAAGACGCAGCCGACGACGGAGCCGAGGGTGGCGCAAAGAGCATAAAGAGGCATGCGCGCCGGATGCTTGATCGAAAAATCCACGACGAGCAGGTCGTTGATGATGGGAAACGTCAGAACGGAGGAGTCCAAGAAAGAAACCACAAGAATGCCGGGCGCTCCCAAGGCGGCGGCAAGGGCCGCGACCTTGTCGCGAAGGGCGAGCAGCCTGGACAGCAAATCCGACCCCCCAAATGACGCGTTAATGGTGCTTACGGCAACCGGGCCATCCCGCTGCGCCCACGGCTTGGCTCGAAATCATCGCGGAAATGCGCCGCGCTCGAAGTAGTTCAGATAAACCTGCAGGAGCGCGGTGCGATGGAGATTGGGCAGACGCGGGATTTCGCCAATCACCTTGGCGTGACCGTACTTTTCGATGGTTTGCCGGTTGTCCTTATTCGGCTCGCCGATAAGGACGACGCCGTGGACGAGCACCTCGGCCGAATGCAGCGCGGCCAGCGAAAGCAGAGTGTGATTGATGGTACCGCCGCCGCTGCGAGCCGCCAGAATGACGGGCAAACGCATGCGAATAATCAAGTCGAGCAGGAATTCGCGCTCATTGAGCGGCACCAGGATCCCACCGGTTCCCTCCACAAACAGCCATTCGCTGGCGACATGGCCCGGGACTTGGACCCGCGAAAGATCGATCTCCGAGCCGGCCCAGCGCGCGGCAAGATGGGGAGACACGGGCGGAACAAACGAGTAGGTCTCATCCAGGGTCCGCTCCGCGCCGATGCCGGCCAAGCGCATCACGTGGACGCGGTCCGACCCTTCCATCGTGCCGGTCTGAATAGGTTTCCAGTAGTAAGCGTCGAGCGCGGCGCACAGCGTCGCGGCGAGAACCGTCTTCCCCACGCCGACGTCAGTGCCGGTGATGAAGAAATGCTTGCTCATGCGGGAACTGCGGCGACACGCTTGGGTTGCATCCCGCGCCACTCAACGAGGGTCGCGTACAGCCGGCGCAAATCCTCCGCAGTAATCCCGCTGGTCAGTGAGAACCTCAACCGCGCCTGCCCGGAAGCAACCGCAGGGGGACGAACCGCGCGAACCGCGAAGCCGGCCACACGCAGGTGCTCAGCGGCGTCCAGCGCGCTGGCATTGTCCCCCAAAATGACGGGCACAATCTGCGAACTCGTCTTTCCGGTGTCCCACCCGTCACTTCGGAGCGAGGAGGCAAAGCCGAGAGAGCGCTCAAACAACGCAGAGCGTTCGGAGTCCATGGCCTGGGCCAGACGCAGAGCGGCGCGAATCTGGCGCGCCATATACGGCGGCGCGGCGGTGCTGAACAGCAGCGTGCGCGCCCGGTTGACCAGCGTCTGTTTCAGGAGTTCACTGCCGCACACGAAGGCCCCCATGCTCGCCAGGGCCATTGCGGAGGAGTGCACCACGGCCCATACCTGCGATTCGGCGCCGGCAGCGGAGACCAGGCCCCGGCCCCCAGGCCCGTGCACGGCAGTGGCGTGCGCCTCATCCACGATCAGGCCCGCTTCGTACTTCGCACCAAGTTCGAGCAGGCTGCGGATCGGCGCGCAGTCTCCGTCCATGCCGAAGACGCTCTCAGTCACGATGGCTTTGCGGCAGTCCTCCTTTGCGTACTTGCGGAGCTGCATCTCCAGCACGTTCAGGTCAAGGTGAGGATAGACCACGCGACGCGCGCCGGAGAGGCGCATTCCATCGACGAGACTCGCGTGGTTGCATGCATCGGAAAAAACGACGTCTTCCCGCCGCAACAGCGAGGTAATCAGGCCTACGTTCGCAGCGTAGCCGCTGCTGAAGTAAAGAGCGGCCTCGGTGCGGGCAAAGCGG
>DASPOW010000160.1:0-8070 GCA_035625855.1 Candidatus Methylomirabilota bacterium
TTTCCGGCGCGGTGGGCAACGCCGCGCATCTGGGCGCCGAAGTGGAAGAGGCCATCTGCAAGCGGCTAGGGCTGGAAGTGTCGCCGATCAGCTCGCAGGTGATTTCGCGCGACCGTCACGCGCAATACCTGGGCGCGCTCGCCATTGTGGCTGCGTCGCTCGAACAGATCGCGCTCGAAATCCGCCACCTGCAGCGCACCGAGGTGCGCGAGGTCGAGGAACCCTTCGGCAGCGAGCAGCGCGGCAGCTCTGCGATGCCGCACAAGCGCAACCCCGTTTCGTGCGAGCAGATTTGCGGGCTGGCGCGGGTGGTGCGCTCCAACCTGCAGGCGGCCTTCGAGAACATCGCGCTATGGCACGAGCGCGACATCTCGCACAGCTCGGTCGAGCGCATCATCCTGCCCGACTCGACGATTCTGGTGGACTACATGCTTGCGAAGATGACCGCCATCGTCGCGGACATGCGCGTTTTCCCGGAGCGGA
The DNA here is from genome assembly GCA_035625855.1 of Candidatus Methylomirabilota bacterium. Taxonomy (GTDB): domain Bacteria; phylum Acidobacteriota; class Terriglobia; order Acidiferrales; family UBA7541; genus Acidiferrum. The sequence goes on from DASPOW010000160.1 coordinate 484, forward strand.
TGCTCCACAATCTCGAATCGACGCATGGGCTCATTTTTTCGGGCCAGCTTCTGCAGGACTTGATCGCAAAAGGCATGCCGCGCGACGACGCCTACAAGACGGTGCAGGAAAATGCCATGAACGCGTGGGAGACGGAGGGGAACTTCCGGGAGCTCGTGGGCGCCGACTCGCGCATCGCGAAGTTCCTCGACTCCAAGGCCCTGGCGCATACCTTCGACCTGCGCCGGCAGCTGCGTTACGTTGACGCCATCTTTGCCCGCGTCTTTTCCGAAAAGCAAAAGTCGAAAGGCGCCGCCTGAGGTTTCACCCGGGCGGCGCCTTTTTCTTGCACGCCTGTCTGCGGAGGCGGAAGCTCCTGTCTATTCGACGCGCTGGACGTAGCGCGCTTCGGCGGTATCGATCTTGACTCTGTCGCCGTTGTTGACGAACGGCGGCACCTGCACCACCAGGCCGGTCTCCAGCGTGGCCTGTTTCATCACCGCGCTGGCGGTGGCCTTCTGCAGCGTCGGCTCCGTTTCGACGACCTTCAGGTCCATCGTGTCGGGCAAATCCACGCCGATGGCTTTATCCTGAAAGAACTCCACTTTCACCACGGTATTCGGAATCAGGTAGTAGACGGACTCCCCGAGCTCTTCCTTGGTCATCTGCATCTGCTCGTAGGTTTCCGTGTTCATGAAGTGGTACATGTCGCCTTCGCTGTAGAGATACTCGAACTCGACTTCGTCGAGAATGGCGCGCTCGACGAATTCCTCGGCCCGGAACCGGTAGTCAATGATGGACCCGGTGCGGAGATTCTTCATCCGCGTCTGCATGGAGCCGCGTTTGTTGCCGGGCGTGCGGTGTTCGGTCGAAAAAACGGAATACAGATCGCCCTCATGGCTGATGACCATGCCGGGGCGGAGAAGTGTTGCTTTTACGCTGCTCATGTTCGTCGGGCCACAACGTGGCCGCTGGCTCCCTCAAACCGTTGCGTTGAATCGGATGTTCCGGCAGGCGGCCCTGCCTCGCAGGCGGAGCGTACTGCGCGCGGAATCACTCGTGGCGCGCCGCCGCGAAAAACCACAGCCAGCGCAGGAAACCAGTATAAGGGGGCCCTTCTCCGCGGTCAAATCTCCGGCGCGGTTTACAGTGGCTGCCGCGCCGGCGCTACGCGGCTGCTGAGACGCCGCGGGCCCGGCCGGACGTCCTCAGTCGGGGCTGGCGGAGCCCCGGGAGTCGCTGCTGCCTGCCTGGGCGCGCTGCTTCGCGGCCTGCGACATGATCTTTTCGATCTCCGCGGGATCGCGCGGCGCGCGGACGCTCAGGATCTTGTAACCGGTTTCCGTGACCAGGACGTCGTCTTCGATGCGCACGCCCAGGTTTTCTTCGGGGATATAGATTCCCGGCTCGATGGTGACGACCATGCCGGGTTCCAGAAGACGGCAGGGATCGCCGGCGTCGTGGACGTCGAGCCCGATATGGTGGCCCAGCCCGTGGATGAAGTACTTCCCGAGGGAATCGCCGTGCAGGTCCTTCCCGTGCGTATCGATGTAATCGCGCGCAATCTTGGTGAGCTGCCCCCCGTTGGCGGGGCAAAAGCCCGCGCCCGGCTTCACCGCGGCAATCGCGGCGTTCTGCGCCCCCAGGACGATTTCATAGATTTCGCGCTGCCGCGGTGTGAACTTGCCGTTGGCCGGGACCGTGCGGGTGACGTCCGCTGAATAGCCGGCGTATTCCGCGCCCACGTCGATCACGACGATGTCGCCGTCTTCGATTTTCCTGCCCAGGCTGTCGTAGTGCAATTCCGTGGAGTGAATACCGGCTCCCACGATGGGCGCATAGCCTTCCGACTCCGAGCCGCCCATGGCATGGATTTCCACCATTCTCGCGGCGATTTGATACTCGAACAAGCCGGGCCGCATGCGCCGCATGGCGTCAACGTGGGATTCCACGGACAAATCAATCGCGCGCTCGAGAAATGCCAGTTCGCCGGGAGATTTGACCTGGCGCATCGCGCCGATGCCCGCGCGAATGTCCTTCAGCTTGACGTTTGGAGCCGCCTGGCCGAACCAGTCCACGACTTCTTTCTCGTGCGGGTACCCGCCATTCTCCTTGCGGTACGGCAGGATGGTGTAGAACTCCGGATACAGCTTGGCGAGTTTTTCGACCGTCGCGCGCAGTTCGGGATGGTCGGGTCCGTTGGTGCGCACCGTGGCGAAGCCGGTTCTTTCCTGAATGCCGGGATCGTCCGCGCCCATGCGCACGCCCACCCACTTTTCCATGCGCGGATTGCGCGGCGGCAGAAAGAGGATCTCTTTCGGACCGTCCCACGCGGCTCCGGCCTGCCCGGAGGGGAGAATCACCAGCGCCGCGCCTTCCTGGTTATGGCCGGTGAGGTAATAGAAATTGTCCTCCTGGGCGAAGAGATAGGTCTGAGAAGACTCCTCGCGGCCTGTGAGACCCAGAAGGATGATCGGCGCGTCCGCCTGTGCCGCCAGTTTGGTGCGCCGCGCGGCATAAGCGCTGTTCGGCTCCCGCTCGCGGCGCTGCTGGGCCTGCACGGCTCCGGCGACGATCGCTAGCGAAAGGGTTGCGGCGACGATGCGGAACACCTTCCAAACAGAACGGGAAAACTCGCGGCTCATGGAGCTACCTCACAGAAAAACAGGTTGGATTCCCACAGGGCCTTGGGGAACCGGGCACAACGGCCCGAGGCTGTGCATTGTACCGGAAATGCGCAAGCCTGGCACACCAGTGTTGACTTAACCCGTTGACCCTAAAGACAACGCTCCGCGCGTGCGAGCCCGGGACTGATATGCTGGTTTTTGTGAGCGAATTCTCGACGAAAGTCGCGAGTTCACGGAAAAGAGGCTTTCCCAATGACCAGAGTCGCTGTTCTCTTGCTATCGGGCGGCGCGCTTCTGGCGGCTGGCAGTGCCCGCGCCCAGGAGCCGAAGACTCCCACACAGCTTCGCGAAGAAGCGGCTTTGGCCGAGGAACACCGCCAGGAACTGACGACCCTGGAACGCGAGGCTGCCAGGGCGCTGCAGGTGGGTAATCTTACGTTCTACCGGCGGGTGTACGGCGAGGACTTTGTTTCCATCAGCGCGAACGGCCAGGTGATGGACCACGCGGCGTTTATCGCCGCGCTGGAAAACTCCCCCAACAAATACACTTCCGTGCTGGCAACGGACATCCGCGTGCGCATCTTCGAGAACACCGCGATCATTACCTGCCTGTGGAGCTTCCGCGGAAGCAATGCGGGACACCCCTTCAGCCGGCAATCGCGCATGACCCACGTGTACGTTTACGGACAAAGTGGGTGGAAAGTCGTCGCCGCCCAGGAAACCGTCCTGCCCGGCTAGCGCCGCCAGGCAAAGCGCCGCGGATTCACTCTTCGAGCGAGAAAACTTCGTCGGGATGGTAACGATGCAGGCCGCGGATGACCTTCCATTCCGGCTTCGTGCGCAGCAGATAAATGTAGGGGCGCGGAGGCTGGCCCAGCTCCGCGGACGCTATTTCGTAGAGTCTTTCCTCATACATCACGGTCATCCACTTGTCCCAGTTGCGTCGCGGCCGGCAGGAAGAGATGCGCAGTTCGTAGCGCGAGCCGTCGCCGCGCTCGACCGTGTCCGCGACAATCGGGCCTCGGCGCCGCTTGGCCGCGCGGCGCTCCAGCCAGCCGTGAATCCACGCCACGCCGTACAGCGGAATCGAGCCCACGGCCTGCCCGGCAAACGAGGCCAGAAAGCGCAGGCCGCCGTCGAAAAACAAGAGGGCGACGGGCCACGCCGGGGGATAGAAGAGGTATTCCAGGAACGCCACGGGACCAATGACCGCTCGCGCGGTGTAAGCGACGAACCCCGCGATATACACCGTTCCGAAGACGAGCATCTCGATGAGACCCGAAACGCCGGCCGCCGCGACAATCATCCCGGTCTCGTGCTTCGGTCCGCCGCGATAGCGCGGAGGCAAAAACGACCGGAAAAACGCGCGAACGTAGTTCACAGGCGGGCGCTTAGAAGCCGGGCGCGCCGGACTCCGCGGGCCGCATCTCCGGCGCGTTGACGCCGAAACGCAGGTGCGCGAACCAAAGCTGTCCGAGCGACATCAGGCCCGTATAGAGGTAGCCCCACACAAACAGCAGCAAAAACGGCACCGTGGCGTAGTTCTGATTCTTGATCGAATAGACCACGGTAAAAGCGAAATAGAGGCCCAGCAGAACCTCGGCGTACGGAATCCAGCCGGCCTTGTTCCGGTAGGACTTCTTCGCGAACGAGTCCTTGCGGTTCTCGATTTTGAACTTCGGCGTGCGCGCGAATTCGCTCTTCACGCCGAAAATCGCTTCCAGAACCGCCCTGGCGTTTCGCACCGAAATGCCGATGCCGGTGGCCATCACGAACGGCAGGTAGAGAAACGTCCGCCACCAGGTGCGGGGTCGCAACACCCGCTGCGAGACGATGTAGAAACTCGAAATCGAGCACGTGGACGCCAGGAAGAGCGGCAGGTCAATCAGAAGCATCTGAAACCAGCCCTGATAGAACCGCACGATCATGGCCGGCAGCAGCAAAGTCGAAAGCAGCACCATCAGCGGGTAACTGATGTTGGCGGTGAGGTGAAAGAAAGCCCCGCACTTCACGTGCCACGGCTCATCGGAGCGGAACATCCGCGGAAGAATTTTCTTCGCGGTCTGCATCAGGCCCTTGGCCCAGCGCGCCTGCTGGGCCTTGAAGCCGTTGATGTCCACCGGCAACTCGGAGGCGCACTCGATCTCCGGCAGGTAGAGGAATTTCCAGCCGCGCAGTTGCGCGCGATACGAGAGATCGGTGTCTTCGGTCAGCGTGTCGTGCTGCCAGCCTCCGGCGTCTTCGATAGCCGAGCGGCGCCAGACGCCGGCGGTCCCGTTGAAATTGAAGAACGTGCCGCGGCGCGAGCGGGCGCCGTGCTCGATGACGAAGTGCCCGTCGAGAAGAATGGTCTCGACGTTGGTCAGCAGCGAGTAATCGGTGTTCAGGTACGTCCAGCGGGTCTGGACCATGGCGATTTTCCCGGCGTCCCCCGGGTCGAGAAAATACGGAATCGTCCGGCGAAGAAAATCGGGCGCGGGAAGAAAGTCGGCGTCGAAGATGGCGATGAACTCCCCGCGGGCCGCGCCCAGGCCGTTTTCGAGCGCGCCGGCTTTGAAGCCCTCGCGGTTCGCGCGATGAATGTAAGTCACCGGCAGGCCCTGCGCGGCGTGCCGCTCCACGCAGGCGCGCGCGATGTCGCAGGTCTCGTCGGTTGAGTCGTCCAGGACCTGCACGTCGAGGAGCTCGCGCGGGTAGTCGAATTGCGCCACCGCTTCGACCAGCCGCTCGATGACGTAGCGCTCGTTGTAGATGGGCAGTTGCACCGTCACCCGCGGCCATTGCCCGACGGGCGGCGGCGCGCCCGGCACGTTCTTCGCGTATCTGAAGAAATCGTAAACCAGCCAGTAGCGGTGAAAGCCGTAAAGCGCCAGCACGAAAAGCACCAGGAAGTAGGGAATCATCATCGCCAGGTCGAAGCCGTTTACCCGGTAGAGGCCGCGGAACGTCGGGTCGGTGATCTTCTTCCAATACTGGACAAGCGGATTCCGCTGCAGCACGAGAAGCGTAAGTTGGCAGCTGAGCCACACGGCGAGCTTCGGTTATCCTCCGCAGGCTTTCGCGGGGAGGCCCGATTATACGGGACGACGGGCGCTTGGCGATACCTGGGAAATTGTCTTGGGAGGACCCCAGCCGGGGCGCTCGTCCGAGCTTCAGGGAATAAGTACGATCTTGCCGAACGCGCGCGACTCGATGACTTCCTTGTGCGCGCGCGCCGCTTCCGCGAGCGGCAGCTCCGTGCCGACAACCGGGCGCAGCGTGCCGTTGCTCATCCCCGCGAAGAGCGCGGCATGAATCTCTTTTTCTTCCGCTTCGGTGACCGCCCACAACGTAAACGCGCGAATCGTGCCGCGGCGCGCCATCAGCTCCCGCGGCGTCACAGTGACGTCGCCGCGGCTGCCGATCACCACGATGCGGCCGTTGACGCCAATCAGTTTCAAATCGGCGCCGAGATTCACATTCGCCAGCATCTCCAGAACCAGGTTCACGCCCCGCCCGCCGGTGGCCTCCACGATGGCCTGCTGGTAACCCGCTTTGGTGTGATCGAAGACGCGGTGCGCGCCTTCGCGCGTCGCCAGCCCAAGCCCGCGCTCCGTGCCCGCCGTGCCGAAGACCGTGAGTCCTGTCGCGCGGGCGATTTGCACGGCCGCTATGCCCACGCCGCCGCTCGCGCCATGGATCAGAACGGTCTCCCCGGCGCGGGCGTTTCCGAAGTGATGCAGCGCGTGGTAGGCCGTGCCGTAGGGAACAAACACCCCCGCGCCCTGGTTGAAGGAGATGCTGTCCGGCAAGGGATGAACCTGCGACTCGAGCTCGATCGCGTATTCCGCGTACGTGCCGGAAACCGTGCGCGCGGTGTACACCCGGTCGCCGGGCTTGCACTTCGTAACGCCCGCCCCGACCGATTCCACGATTCCCGCGCCGTCCCAGCCCGGCGTGTACGGCAGCGCCGGTTTGACGGCGTAGGTGCCCGAGCGCGTGTAGGTGTCCGCGGGATTCACGCCGGCGGCCTTGATGCGCACCAGCACCTGCCCCGCCTCGGGCTTGGGCACGGGGATCTCCTCGAGCTTCAGCACTTCCGGGCCGCCGAACTGGTGCACGCGAATCGCTTTCATGGAAGTCTCCTCAGGTCGTCGGCAAGCGCAGCGGCAACCGGGTGTTCAGTCTCCGCGATTCCGTCGGAGTGCGCCCACGCCGTGGTCTGCCAGTTGTCCTTGATTTTCTTCGCGGGAATCCACGGCGGCAGCGTGATTCTCAGGTAGCGCGCCAGCGCCAGCGCGTACGGCTCGTACATACCGCGTAGCTCCGCGAGCCGCCGGTCGGCGTCCGCGCCGTCGCGAACCTTCATGCCGTGCTGCGCCAGGACGTCGCGGAGGCGCGTCAACTCCGCGGACGTCAGGCGCCCCGCGCGGTCCGCCGCCGCGCTGTCCGGCGCTGAACCAAAAACCTGCGAGAGGTCCACGAGCGCGTGGCGCGCGATGGCGAACGTCAGTTCGGCCTGGCGCTCGCACGCGCCCTCGAGGCCCATCATCACCACCGCGCAGGTATCGAGAATCGCGATGAGCGCCGAGAGCCACGACTGGTTGTCGTGCTGCGAACGGAAATAAGCGAGAACGGGGTAAGAGAGGTGGCTTTCCATGATGTCCGCGGACCACCGCTCCCAGTCCTGCAGCAGGGAGCGCAGCGCGTCGAGCCCCTGCGGGTAGGCGTGCCGCCGCAGAAGCTCTCCCGCGGTCGGCGGAGTCCCCGCGCGGGCGTCGAGCAGCGAGATGTTCGTCTCGCGCCGCGAAAATCCCTGGTAAATCACCGGCAGGTAGCCGATCACGATAGCGAGAAAGCCCAGACCCATGCCGCCTTCCAGCACCGTGAGAGCGCGCGCGACTGTGGAGCGCGGCACGACGTCGCCCAGGCCGATGGTGAAAAAATTCGTACCGCTGAGATACAGGTCGGTCCCAAAGCCCGGCTTGAGCCCGCTGGCATC
>DASPOW010000161.1:0-2457 GCA_035625855.1 Candidatus Methylomirabilota bacterium
AATTTCCGCCGCGGCGCGCAGAAAATCCTCTCCGTCCTGGCGGGTATTGTTCGCCACGCTGCGAATCATTCGTTCCTGATACAGCAGATCGTAGTCAAATGACGGAATCGCGCTCATGTGAATCCCACCGAGCACCAGCACGCCGCCTTTCTTCAGCGCTTTGAGCGCGGCAGGCACAATTTCTCCCGCTGGCGCGAACACAATCGCGGCATCCAGCTTTTTCGGCGGCTCATCAAATGTGCCGCCCGCCCACGCAGCACCCAGTTCCAGCGCTAGCTTCTGATGCCGCGCGTCGCGCGTGGACGCGAACACTTCGACGTTCCAGTGGCGCGCGACCTGAATCGCCACGTGCGCGGCCGCGCCAAATCCGTAAAAGCCGAGCCGTCCGCCCGCCTTGATTCCTGAGAGCCGTAAGCAACGGAATCCGATGATCCCCGCGCACAAGAGCGGCGCGGCCTGCTCATCGGGAAATCCTTCGGGAATCGCATAAACGAAGTTTTCCGGCGCGACGATATATTCCGCATAGCCGCCATTCACGCTATAGCCGGTGAACTGCGGGTTGTCACAGAGATTCTCCGCGCCGGCCCGGCAGTACTCGCACGTTCCATCGGTCTTGTGCAGCCACGCGACGCCCACACGCGCGCCCAACGCAAAACGCCCCGCTCCCCTCCCTTGATTCTCAACTGAGCCAACGACCTGATGTCCCGGGATCACCGGCGACTTCCGCGGCGGCAATTCGCCCTCAATCACATGCAAATCCGTCCGGCAAACCCCACAGGCACGCACGCGCACCAAAACTTCGCCCTCGCCCGGCTCCGGCAAAGCAACATCCACGAATTCCAGCGGATTCGTTTCAATCTTCGCCGGCGCTTTTAACAAGCACGCTTTCATGCCGAACCCTCAGCAGACACAGACAAACGGTCCTCTCGGGACACTGGCCGGAGTCCCCATTGTACAGACCCCGGTAGGCCTTAATGCGCACACACAAAGCCCTAATTGTATTGGATAAACGGCGCGACCTAAAAAGTAACGGTTTCTACTTCTTGTGGTTTTCCAGCTCTGGCAGGCAGCCCATCGCGCACCACACTTCGCCCGCGGGCAGCAACGAGCAATCCACGATCGTCCACGGCGTCCAATGCTGATCCGAGATTTGCCACTTCGCCGCGGTGACGTCCGCGACCTTTTCGTGATGCGGGCAGCGCACCGACCGAAAGCGGTAGTCACATGTCTGAAGGATGCGGTCGAGGACTTCAGGGTCGGACATGACACACTCCGGCCGAAAGAATTTTTCTTCAGCCGCGATGTTGCTTGGCGGAAGCACCGGAGTCAAGTGACGTGCGCACATCACCGCGTGACGGCCATCCCGCCGCAATCCACGACCCTGTGTAAGATAGAAGCGCGCTTTTCATTGGATCAGGGAGATAAATCCCCATGTTCACAGGCATCATCGAGCATCTCGGAACAATCGATTCTCTCGATCTTCATCGCGACGGCGGCCGCCTCACCATTCACGCTCCGTCGCTCGCCCCTTCTCTTGCCATTCCGAACAGCATCGCGGTGAACGGATGCTGCCTCACGATCGTGGATCTTCACAACGGCCGCTTTTCCGCCGATCTCTCGCTCGAGACAATTCAGAAAACCTCTTTCGGCGCGCAACTTGGTCAGCTTCGCGTTGGCGCGCGCGTCAATCTCGAGCAGCCCATGACCGCCGGCAAAGAATTCGGCGGCCACTTTGTTCTGGGCCACGTCGACACCATCGGCCACGTTACCCATCTCACCCCCGAAGGCGAAAACTGGTGGTATGGCGTGCGCGTCCCCGAAGACTTTGCCCGCTACGTCGTTCCCAAGGGCTCCATCGCCATTGACGGCATCAGCCTGACCGTGGCTCGCTGGCACGACAACGTCGTCGAAATCGCCATCATTCCTTACACCTACGATCACACCAACATCCGCGATCTCAAGCCCGGCGACGCTGTCAATCTCGAGGGCGACATCCTCGGCAAATACATCGAGCGCTATCTCGAAGCACGAAATGCGCCGCGCGAATCGGAAATCAGTCTGGCAAAGCTGGTGGAGCAGGGCTTCTGAAGCTGCGTCTTTTGTATTCTCTCAGCTCCTGAAACAGTCCGCAGGCAGGAGAATCTTCGCCGAGAGCTGGCGAGGCGCGCTCTCTCCTCGCCCCAACCACCTAGGCGCTATTCCGGCAATCCCTTTCGGAACGGCCCGCGAATCAGCGCGTAGGCCACAACGCCGAACACAACGACCGACAGCACCCCACCCCAGTGTTGATAGAGAACCAGCTCGGGCTTACCAATCAGCCAGTTCGTGACAGAGAAGTTCTGGAAGCCGCGGCTCTCCGCCACGATGAAGGCCAAGGAGAGGAAAATGGCCAGGAGCGCCTCGCCTGCGATGAACCCCGAGGCCAGCAGCGTCCCGCGCTGCTCGAACGCTTCCCTA
>DASPOW010000162.1:0-3067 GCA_035625855.1 Candidatus Methylomirabilota bacterium
TGCTTGATCTTGTATTCGAAGTAGTCGCCGGCGGATTTTCCTTCAGCCTCGGTGCCCTGGCCTTCGGCTCGGCTGGTCACCTCCGCGGTCGAGGTCTGTACCATCGAGGTCGCCGCCTGCACCTCGACCGTCTCCGCCGCCTGGCCAATACTTAGCGAGGCGTCAATCTCGTTGTTGCGCCCGATTCCCAGATAGATGTTCGACAGGTTGAATCTCTGAAAACCGGTAGCAGTGACAAACAGCGCCGAGTTCCCCGCCTGCACGTCAGTGAAGCGATAGCGCCCCTGGGCATCAGTCATCGCCATCTGCGACGACCCCGTTTCGTCGTTGCGAACGGTGACGCGCGCCCCGGAGACAACCCCACCTGACGGATCTTTCACCACACCGTAGAGGCTGGTCGTGGCGTGCGAAACGCCTGGTGTAGCCGGCGCCTGCAACTTGGCATACGCCTCCATCGTCGCCTCATGTGATTGCGGCGTCAGCATCGCCGACTCGGGCAACGGCACTTCCGGCCGCCGCACATAGAAGGGCTGCGAAATGTTCTGGACAAACGACTGCGGCGCGCCCGCCACCAGCGACAGCTCCACGTCTTTCCAGTCTTCGCCGATAGTGTTGTCGACAATCGCCCAGCCCTGCAGCAGCGGTTTCTCGCCCGGCTTCTCCGGAAACAGAATCCGGTAGGTGCTCTTCCACACCGGCACTTCGCTGATGTAGCTGACGAATACCTCGCGATCTCCCGATCCCGCCGCGGTGAAGCTCATGCGCCGCACGTCGCGGGCGCGCGACGAGCCCACCAGACTCAGATAGCGCTCTACTTCGTCGGTCAGCTCGCGCTCCGCGATGCGCACCGACGTTCCCGGCCCCAGATCGAAGTTCCGCATCTCGCCCGCGTCGGTCACAATTGCGAACGTCGTTACGTCCTCGAAGTCGTCCTTGCCGCGCTGCCGGTGCTCCTTCTCCACGCTGAGCAACCGGCCCGCAGCGGTCGCTGATCCGCTGCGCACTTCCACGCGCGCACCGCGCAGCGCCGAAAGATACTCCGCCTGTGTGACCTGCTCGCCGAACGGCAGACGCAGCGACTTCAGCCGCTCATCGAGCGGAGCGATCGAGTTGTAGCGCACCGACGAGACGCGACCGTCGCCCAGGTCAACGGCTGTCAGCGACTTCAGCACGTCGTTCAGTTGCGCCGTGGTGAAGTCAATGCTGAGGTCCTGCGTGCCGTGCACGCGTGCGGTGTGCTCGAAGTAGCCGACTCCGTTTTTGTAGAGCACCACGCGCTTGACCGGCAGGCGCGAGGTCGAATCATGAGACGACGAATCTCCGGACGGGGCCAGACCGGAAGTCTGGGGCGGCGGAGTTTTCGGTTGGTCGGGCTTGGTCTGACCAGCCTTGTTCTGGGCCGAGAGACCAGCGGCCAGGAATGCAAAGAGAAGCGCGGACAGGACGGCGTGACGCATGGCGCACCTCCGATTTCGCAAAACTCACGTTCAAACACAACATGATTCTGCAGAAGCGGAAGTCTAGCAGTTGGTTGTCTGTGGAACGCGGGACAGGAACGGCTTTCAGGCAGTTTTTACACGAAAATCCCGCAACTCCAGCTCCAGCCCGCCATACTCGGGATGGTCGTTGTGCCCGATGCTGAAGGCGATATCGACCGTATCCCCCGCCAGCAGCGGCGTTTGCTCGAGCCGCTCGGCCATGTGCCAGCCCAGCGCGTCGAATGTGATCTTCGTTCGCAGGTCGAGCTTCTCCGACGAAAAGGGTGCCCCACTTCTGGCCGGTTTTGCCAGAAGTGGGGGTTTCCCAGCGTGAGCCTGTGCAACCGCAGCTGCTATCTCACTGCGCCGGATTGCCGCCCCGTCCGGATGACAGCGCGGCGTCGCCAGAATCGCTGCCGCCGTGAGCTCCTCCGATTCTTCCCGCGGCGCCGGCGCTGCCCCCGCTCTCACCTTCAGTTTCACGTGCTTGTCCTTCATGATCCGCGGAGGCGCCGTCAACTGCACACCCCGCGCCGCGAACACAGGCTCAGGATTCCCCACGCCATACGGTTCCAACAGCCGCAGCGCCTGAAACAGTTCGGGCGTAACATCGCCCAGCCATAACTCGCCATCGAGATCAAGTACCGGTTCGAAATCTGCCAAAGTCAGCCGCGAGCGCGCAAATGCATCCAGCCGGGCCCGCAGCTCGGCGACATTCGCCGCGGGCATGGCGAAGCCGCAGGCATGCGCGTGCCCGCCGTAACGCGAAAAAAGATCGCGGCACGACTCAATCGCCTCGAGCAGATGAAACGGACGGATCGAGCGTCCCGATCCGAACGCTTCTTCGCCGTCGCGCGAGATCACCACCGCCGGCCGGTTATAGCGTTCGACCACGCGCGTCGCCGTAATGCCGATCACGCCGCGATGCCAGCCTTCGCCGTCGACGACGATGCAGTAGGCGTCGCTTAAAGCCGGATCGGCTGCGAAGCGCTCCTCGAGTGCCTTCAGAATGCGCCGCTCTTCCTCCTGCCGGTCGGCGTTGAGCCGGTCGAGCTTCGCCGCCAGCTCCCGCGCACGCGCCGGGTGCTTCACGCTGAACAGTTCGATCACATCGCGCGCCACATCCATCCGCCCGGCGGCATTGATGCGTGGCGCGATACGGAAGCCAACTTCGCCGGAAGTCGGCGGCCGTTTGGCCGAAACCTGCGCCACTTCGAGCAACGCTTTCAGCCCGGGATTGACTGCCTTGCGCAGCGCGTCCAGTCCCAGCGCGGCGAATACTCGGTTCTCGCCGGTCAAAGGCACAGCATCGGCGATGGTCGCGATTGCCACGACCTTTAGGAACGACAGCAGCAGCTTGTTTTGATCCTTCGTGTTGAGCTGGCCTTGCATCAAAGCCTGCGCCACCTTGAAGGCAACGCCCGCACCACAGAGCTGTTTGAACGGATACGCGCATCCTGCCTGATTGGGATTCACCACCGCCAGCGCCCGCGGCACGCCCTCCGGCCCGGGCAGGTGGTGGTCGGTCACAATCAGATCCACGCCGAGCCTCCGCGCCGTCTCCGCCGGCGCATGCGCGCGAATCCCCA
>DASPOW010000163.1:0-3702 GCA_035625855.1 Candidatus Methylomirabilota bacterium
GCAAGCTGTCGGTGGTGGCGCCGATTTCGGCAAGTTACCCGGCGCTGACGACAATGCTGGCGGTTGCGTCGGGCGAGCGATTGACGGGAAGCCGGCTGGGCGGAATCGTGCTGACGATTGCAGGAGTCGTCTCCGTCGCGATGGGCGAAGAGGGCGGCGGGAACTCCAAGGCAGAGGGCGTGGCGGAGCGGGAAGCGGGACGCGGGAGCGACACCGGCATTTCCTGGGCGCTTCTAGCGGCGGGGGGCTTTGGCGTTTTGTTCTGGGTGCTGGGAGTGCGCGTGGTGCCGCACACCGGGCCTTATGCCACGGTGTGGATGATCCGGCTGACGAGCACGATTGTGACCGGCGCGGCACTGCTGGGGCAGGGCAAGAGGATTGTGGCGCCCACCGGGCCGCTGGGCTGGCAGGTGCTGGGGATGGGGGTTCTCGATACCGGCGCATTCCTGATGAACAACCGCGGGCTGCAGATCGAACAGGTGTCCGTGGTGACGGTACTGTCGTCGCTATACAGCGCGGTGACTATCGCGCTGGCCGCGGCGATGCTGCGGGAGCACCTGCGCCGGGTGCAATGGGTTGGGGTGGCAGTGATTTTTGCGGGGATTTATCTCATCAGCCGGTGAAACACGGCCGCCGCAGGGAGGTGCCTATCTTTGCGCGCCGTCGAATTGCTGGAGAAACGCGACCGCTTTCTGCAGAACGGCGCGAGGTTCGAATTGCATGGTGACTTCTCCGGGGCAGCAGGCAGCGCCTGCGGTTCGCGCAGGCTAGTCCGCGTTCCGGTATTCTTCGGGAACATCATCCTCAGGCACTTCGGAGGTTGTCACTTCTCCTTCGTCCGGGTCCAGGGCGTTCTCCACACCGCTCAGCGCTTCAGCCTCGGCGTACTGGCCCTCTTCCACCAATTCTTCGACGCTTTCGGAGTCATATCCACCTCGCGAAAGCCCCTGCGTGTCGCCGGACTGTCCGCCTGCCGCCGGACCGAGGCCCCGCCGGCCGGGGACGGCAATCGGATTTGCCACGTCGACTTGGGCTTGCTCCGGAGCTCTTTTCCGAGCGTGCTTCTTTTTCAGCGCGCGGCGCCGCGTTTTCGCGGAGATTTTCTTCATGGACGCATGCTTTTTGGAAGCGGAGCGTCCCTTGGGGGCCCGTTTCTTTTTGCGCGCCGTTTTTCGTTTGGCCATGCCGGAGAGTCTAGCAGACTCGCCAGCGGAGGGGACAGCCCGCCGGCCCGCACTCTTCTTCGCGCCGGAGGGGTCCCAGCCTGGCTCGGCGGCTCCTGCTAAACTACGGCGAATGAGCGAACTGTACTGCGACGTGGCGCTCCCGGTGCCCGTGCCTACGTTGTTCACGTACTCCGTGCCGGAGGAAATGCGCGGCGAAGTGCGGGAAGGGAGCCGCGTGCTCGTGCCATTCCGCAGGCGCGCGTACGTCGGCGTGGTGACGAAACTCGGGACGGCGCCGCCCGAAAAAACGCAGGTACGTCCCATCGTGCGCGCCGTGGACGTGACTCCGGCGCTGCCGTCAGGCTTGCTGGAGCTGGGCAAGTGGATCAGCAACTACTACCTGGCGCCCCTGGGAGAGACTTACCGGGCGATGCTGCCGCCGGTGGCGGAGTTGCGCTCGCGATACGAAATCCGGCTGACGGAAGCGGGGCATGCCGCTCTCGCCGGGGCGGGGCCTTCGCGGCTTGGCGAAGACCTTCTCGCCTTGCTGCGGGAGCTAGCGGACGAAGAAAAACGGGCGGGATTCGCCAAGCCGGCCAAGGGGCCGGAACAAAGAGCGGGCGTTTCGAAGCTGGTCCAATCCGGGCTGGCGCGACTGCAGGAGACCCTCACCGGAACGAAACGCCGAATGCAGCGCGTGGTGGCGTGGAAGAGCGGAAACGACGGCGTTCCGGCGACCCTGCCGGAAAAGGCGGAGCGCGTACGGCAGATTCTGGAGTTCGACCGCGGGCCGCTGCCGCTGCCCGTACTGCTGCGGCTGGCGCAGGTGTCGCGCTCGTTCGTCGAGCGGCTGCTGCGTGACGGCTTTGCGGAAAGCTGGGAAGAACCGGTTGACCCCGGGGAGGATCCCTTCGAAGCGGGATTCACCCCTCCAGCGCACGCGTTGAACGAAGCGCAAGAGAAAGCGGTCAAGGAAATCCGGCAGCAACTGGACGCGGGCCGGTTCGGAGTGAACCTGCTTTTCGGCGTGACCGGAAGCGGGAAGACGGAGGTTTACTTGCGTTGCGTGCAAGAGACGCTGGCGCGCAACAAGACCGCGATCGTGCTGGTGCCGGAGATCGCGTTGACGCTGTGGATGGGGCGATTGTGCCGGGCGTGGTTCGGGGCGCGATTCGAAGGAGTCGCGGTGCTGCATTCGGCCCTGCGGGACATCGAGCGCGCCGAGGAATGGAAGCGGGTGAGGAACGGTGAGGCGCGGGTCGTGGTGGGCACGCGCTCGGCGGTGTTTGCGCCCCTCGAGAACGTCGGCCTGATCATCGTGGACGAGGAACAGGAGAGCAGTTACAAACAGGAAGAGACTCCGCGGTACAACGGCAGGGACGTAGCCATCGTCCGGGGAAAGCAAGCGGGCGCGGTGGTGCTGCTCGGCTCGGCGACGCCCTCGCTCGAGAGCTTTCACCACGCGCGAACGGGAAAGTACCGCCTGCTGGGCCTGCCCAAGCGCATCGAGGACCGGCCGATGGCGCCGGTCGAAATCGTGGACCTGCGGGAGGAGTTCCGCGAAACACACAGCACGAGCCCGATCTCCGCGACGCTGCGGCGCGGCATCGAGGAATGCCTGGCCTCAGGGACGCAGGCGCTCCTGCTCATCAACCGTCGCGGCTACTCGTGGTTTCTGTTGTGCCGGAGCTGCGGGGCTTCCGTGCAGTGCGCCAACTGCAGCATATCGCTGACGTACCACAAGCAGCGCAACCGCCTGGAATGCCACTACTGCGGGGCGACGCAGAGCCCGCCAAAAAAATGCCCGAAGTGCGAGTCTGCGTATCTGTACTACTTCGGCGAGGGGTCGGAACAGCTAGAGGAGCGCTTGCGGAAGGAATTTCCCGGGGCGCGCATCGGGCGGCTGGACCGCGACACGGCGCGGACGAAGAGGCAATACCAGCAGACACTGAGCGCGTTCGCCGAGGGGGCGCTGGACATCCTGGTGGGCACGCAGATGCTGGCGAAAGGGCACGACTTTCAGCGGGTCACGCTGGTGGGGGTGATTTCCGCGGACACGACGCTGGGCCTGCCGGACTTTCGCGCGGCGGAGCGAACCTTTCAACTGTTGACGCAGGTGGCGGGGCGCGCGGGGCGGGGCGAACTCCCCGGCCGCGTCCTGGTGCAGACGTTCTATCCGGCGCACTATGCCATCGAAGACGCCGCGCGCCAGGACTACGAGGCTTTTTTCGAGCGCGAGCTGCATTTCCGGCGCATGATGGCTTACCCGCCGTTCACCGCGCTGGCGAACGTGATTGTGCGCGACAAGCAACTGGAGAACGCGGTGCGCTGGGCGCGGCTTTTGAGCGAGTACTTCGCCCCCTACGACGGGAAAGGCGTGAAGGTGCTGGGGCCGGCGCCGGCCGTGCTGGCGAGGTTGAAGAGGGAGCACCGCTTTCAGTTCCTGCTGAAGTCGCCTAAACGCGCGTCGTTGACGAAGCTGCTTGCCGGAGGAATCGCCTACGCGGAGAAAAAGGAGATTCCGAGAATCGCGGTT
>DASPOW010000164.1:0-2517 GCA_035625855.1 Candidatus Methylomirabilota bacterium
AACCGCATGAAGATTCGCCCCAACTGCGCCGCGCGCACCCACGAGAACGACATTCGCCCCATCGCGGAAATCTCCCAGCGCGTCGGCATCGCCATCGAAGCCGCCACCTTTCTCGGCTCGAGCCCCATTCGCCGCGTCGTCGAGGACTGGACCGTGGATCACCTCCTCCGCACCACGGAAAACGCCGTCAAATTCGCCGTCTCGCAGAATCTTCCCACCATGTACGTCACCGAAGACACCATCCGCACCGACCCCGATACCGTGAAGCGCCTCTACTCGACCGCGGTTTCCTGCGGCGCCCGCGCCATCGTCCTCTGCGACACCGTGGGCTACGCAACGCCCCAGGGCGCCTACAACCTCATCAAGTTCGCGGTCGAGAATGTCGTCAAGCCCTCCGGCGAGAAAATCCGGGTGGACTGGCACGGGCACTGCGACCGCGGCCTCGCCGTCGCCAACTCCCTTGCCGCCGTCGCCGGCGGCGCCAACCAGATTCACGCGGCCGCGAATTCGCTCGGCGAGCGCGTCGGCAACACCCCGATGGAACAGATGCTCGTTAACCTGCGCCTGCTCGGACTGATTGACCGCGACCTCTCTCGCTTGAAGGAGTACTGCGAAAAGGTCGCCGCGGCCACGCACACCACGATTCCTCCCAACGCTCCCATCGTCGGGCACGATGCCTTCCGCACCGCCACCGGCGTCCACGCCGCCGCCATCGTCAAGGCCGCGCGCAAGAACGATCCGGACCTCGTGGACGCCGTCTACAGCGGCGTCCCGGCGCATCTCTTCGGCCTCGAGCAGCTCATCGAAATCGGGCCGATGAGCGGCAAATCGAATGTCGTCTATTGGCTCGAGAAGCACCGCGTTCCGGCGAGCGACGACCTCGTCAACCGCATCCTCGAAAAGGCCAAGCAGTCCACGCGCGTTCTCACCGATTCCGAGATCCTGGCCCTTTGCGGCGCTGCGGCAGGCCATTGAGGTAACGCACCCACGTGTCATTCCCAGCGGCGCTGGCCGGTGCTTTCTCCTCCCTTTGCTCCTGCGAAGGGCCGGCCTGTGAAGTCGAGGAATCTCTCCGCCTGTGCGCGCGTCTTGCAATACGCGGCATGTTCCTGCGTTGCGCGCGCGTCCACGGCATGCTTTCTCCCGTCGTGAAACGCGCCGCCCTTTGCGTTATCCTTCTGGCCATGCCTGCTCGGACCTTCACGGCTTCGGGCTCACTGCCCGCCGCCTCCGCGAAGGAGCTTGCCGCTCTTCCTCCCGTCGCTGCGGCGCTCGACTGGCTCGTCAAGAACGTCTCCTGGATCAACGACGAGCAGGCCCGCATCGTCTCCATCCCCGCTCCGCCCTTCAAGGAAGCGGAGCGCGCTGCGGCGATGCGAACCACGCTCGCGGCCGCCGGGCTGCGCGTGCACTTCGATTCCGTGGGCAACGTTGTGGGCGAGCTGCGCGGTGTGAACGAAAACGAAGTGGTCATCGTCTCCGCCCACCTCGACACCGTCTTTCCCGCGGGCACCGACGTTCGCGTGCAGCGCGAAGGCGATCGGCTCATCGGCCCGGGCATCGCCGACAACGGCACCGGCCTCGCCGCGCTGGTCGCTTTGGCGAAGGCGCTGCGCTTTGCGCGCCTGAAGCCGCAGCGCAGCATCCTCTTCATCGCCAACGTGGGGGAGGAAGGCGAAGGCAATCTCCGCGGCATGCGCGCCGTGGTGGATACCTACCGCGACCGGCTGAAGGGCGCGCTCGTCCTCGACGGCGCCGGGATCGACCACGTCACCACGAAGGCTCTCGCTTCGCGCCGCCTTGAGGTCGTCATCACCGGCCCCGGCGGCCACAGTTGGTCGGACTTCGGCCTGCCCAATCCCATCAACGCCCTGGTTCGCGGCGCGCTGCGCTTCATCAACACCCGCGTGCCCTCGAGCCCGCGCACTACCTTCAACCTCGGCGAGATTCAGGGCGGTACCTCGGTCAATGCCATTCCGCACGAAGCCCGCCTCAAGGTGGACCTCCGCTCCGAGAGCGAGGAGGAACTCGCGCGCCTGGAAAACGCCCTTCGCGAAGCCATTGCCGCGGGCGTGCGCGATGAAACGCAGGCCGCCTCGCGCTCCGCCGCCACCAAGCTCGAATGGAGCATAGACTCGCTCGGCAGTCGTCCCGGCGGGGAAGGGCGCCCCGATTCGCCGCTGCTCGCCGCGCTGCGCTCCGCTGACGATTACCTCGGCAACGAGTCGCGCCTCGAGCGCTCTTCGACCGACGCGAATATCCCGCTTTCGCAGGGGCTTGACGCCATCTCCATCGGCGCGGGCGGTCAGGGCGGCGGCGCGCACTCCTTGCAGGAGTGGTACGACCCGTCGGGGCGCGAGCGAGGCTTGAAGCGCGCCTTGCTCACCCTCCTCGGCGTCTCCGGCGTCGCCCCGGAGCGCGCCAAGTGAAGGAGCTTGTCTATTCCATCTGCGTTGCGTCTGGACTATTTATTGCCGGCGTCGCATCCGTTCCGTATTCCGGCTCAAATCTGGACCC
>DASPOW010000165.1:0-4874 GCA_035625855.1 Candidatus Methylomirabilota bacterium
CGGCGGCGTGCGCGGCGCGGCGAGCAGCGTCGCCGCGCACAAGAGCAGAAGCGGGAGCACGCCGATGATGCGTTTCCACAAGCCGCGTTGCGCGGCTTGCGGCTGAGCCGCGTCAACGCGCGGCTCGCCCGGCAAAGCGGAACCATCCGCGCCCGCCCGCCGCGGCGGGCCGGGCGCTTTTGGGCTTTGCGCGTCCGGGTCGTCCGCGTCGTCCGGGCCGATGAGCTCGAGCAACCCGCGCAGCACGCCGTACTCGACGGCTTGCGCCTGCGCGGGATCGTCCGCGGGCACAACGATGCGCAGTTCGCGCTCGTGGTGCACTTGCCCGCCCGGGCGATCCACGCTGACCGGATGCGGGGAAAGCTCCGCGACGTGATGGAAGACCGCCGCTTCGAGTTCCGAAGCCACCGAATCCAGATGGATCCAGCCGGTCGCGGCGCTTTCCTCGATGCTGATGGAGTAGCCGGCGCCGCCGAGCGGAGCGCGCGCCTGCGCGCCCGCTTCCGCCGCGCGGCAATCGCCGACGGCGAAGCGCGCCTTGCGAAGCAAAGCGCGCAGCGCCCGGGCCGTGTCGTTTTCGCCGATGATTGTGATTCGCATAAGTTCGTGTGGCGCAGCGTTGGTTCTGCGCTGTTCGTTTTGTCACCGCGGCGGGATAACTCGCGACGCGGCGGCGCCAAGCCGCCGGCGCACGGAACCCGGCCGCGTCAGGCGACGAAGGTCGCCAGCGCCGGGCCGGTGCCGCTCACGGCCTGGAGATACGCCACCGTTTCGCCGGAGAAAAAGCGCGGGCCGCTGCGGCTCGTGGACGGCGTGTCTCCGAAGCGGCCCACCATGATTCCGTCCTGGTTGCCGGCCGGAATCGTGTCCTGCGTCGCGGGGTCGCCGGAGTCGGTGCGGATTTTCATGTCCGCCGCGGCGGCGTTCTTGATGGCCACGCCCATGCAGTCAATCGGCGCGACCACCGGCGTCCAGCTCACCGTGTCGATGGCAATCTGTTTCTTGACGTAGTTGGGATGCGAAGCCATGTCGAAACTCCGCGAGCGATGCTAAAGTTGCGGCTGCACCGGCCACTCGGGGGAGCGTGGGATGCGCGTGCTGAAGATCGCGGGGAAAATTCTGGCCGTGGCGTTGCTGCTCGCCGTGCTGATGGGCGGACCGGCCTGCTACCTGCAATACCGCCGCTGCAACCTCGAGACGCTGCCGATGGACGACGCGGCGCGCGCGCTCGTGCCGGGCAGCTTTGTCAACCTGCCCAACGGCGCGACGCACTACGAACTCGCGGGGCCCGCCGGGGCGCGCACGGTCGTGCTGGTGCACGGCTTTTCGGTTCCCTACTACATCTGGGATCCCACGTTTGACGCGCTGGTGAAGGCCGGCTTCCGCGTGCTGCGCTACGACCTGTTCGGCCGCGGCTGGTCGGACCGGCCCGACGTCGCCTACGACCCGGACTTCTTCGACGCGCAGCTCACGCAGCTTCTCGCCGCGCTGGGCATCAGCGGCCCGGTGGACGTCGCGGGCATCTCCATGGGCGGGCCGATCGTCACGACCTTCGCCAACCGCCACCCGGAACGCGTGCGGTCGGTGGTGCTGTTCGATCCCGCCTACGACGCGGGCTTCGCGCCGCCGCTCGAATTGCGCGTCCCCGTTCTGAACGAATTTGTTTTCTGCGTGAAGTTCATGCCCAATTTGCCCGCGAGCCAGCGCGAAGACTTCGTTCACCCGGAGCGCTACCCGGAGTACTTCGCCAGGTACGAAACCCAGATGCGCTACAAAGGCTTCCGCCACGCCATGCTTTCCACGGTGCGCGATTACCTTTCCCGGAACAACACCGGCGAATACGCGCGCCTCGGGCGCAGCGGCAAGCCGGTCCTGCTTTTCTGGGGCAAAGCCGACCAGGACGTGCCCTATGCGCTGAGCGACAAGGTGCGCAAGGACGTGCCGCAGGCCGAATTCCACGCCATTGACGACGCGGCGCACGTCCCGTTCATGGAGCACCCGGAAGTCGTCCACCCCATCCTGATCGAGTTTCTGCGGCGGCGCTAAGGCAGGATTTTCGCCGTCAAGCCGGCGCCGCCGGTGTTGGAGAAAAGCTTCACCCGCAAGAACCGCGCGCGCACGCCGGCCACGGTGCGCGCTTCCCCGCCAGGGGCGGTGCTCGTGTCAATGTCGGCGTACTCGGCGTCCACGTCGGCCATCGCGCCCTGCAGGCGGATGTTCACGGCGGTGGGCGCCGTGCCGTAAAGCGTTTGCCAGCGCACGGTGTGCCCCTGGTCCGCGAGCCCGGCCGGCTCCGGCACGGCGAACTGCGCGCCGGCCTGCGGCGCTGCGGGAAGCGCCTCGTTGTTCCAGCTGAAGCCGGCGTCTCCGGGAAAAAGAGAAAGCGGCGGCAAAGCGTTCTGGTAGTTGGGCATGGAGTTCCTCGGCTAAAGAAAGCGCGACGACGCGAACGAATGCAGCAGCGTTCCGGACGTGTAGCCGCGGGTTTACCCCGCGGCGCGGCGCACAGCCGCGCGCGCCGGCTGCCATACGGGCGCGCTAAAACGAAAAGGGCCGGCGCTCGGCCGGCCCTGACCATATTTCTCCGAGCGTGAGTATACTAGAATCGAACTTTTTGTCAACATAAATTTTGCGGATATTTGCGAGTCGCTGAAAACCTGGGACTTAAATTTCGCGGCGCGCGATGGTGTACACTCGCTTTTCGCGGAAAAAATGGCCGAAATTCAAGCGCAACTCGCGCGGATTCAGTTGTTTCCCATAAAATCGCTCGACGCGGTGGCGCTCCGCGAAGCGCGCATCGGCCCCAACGGCGGCCTCGAGCTCGATCGCGCCTGGGCCATGTTCGGCCCCAACGGCGCCTGGATCAACGGCAAACGCACCTTCGCGATTCACGCCTTGCGCGCGGCCTTCGCAGAGGACTTGAGCGCCGTGACGCTCTCCGTGGCCGACGGCCCCCACGCCCCCGAGCGCTCGCCGTCTTTTCCGCCCGCGACGTTTCCCTTCCCCGCCGGCGCCCGCCAAGCCGCGGCGTGGCTCTCCGACTTCTTCGGCGAGCACGTCGTGGTTCATTACGCGCCGGAAGGCTTTCCCGACGACGGCCTGGCGCCCGGACCGACGATCGTCTCGACCGCTTCCCTCGAAGCGGTCTGCGCGTGGTTCCCCGGCGTGACGCTCGACTCCGCGCGGCTGCGATTCCGCACTTCGCTCGAGCTGGGCGGCGTGCCGGCCTTCTGGGAAGACCGGCTCTTCGCCGCCGAAGAAACCGCCGTGGTCCGCTTCCGCATCGGCGAAGTGCTTTTCGAAGGCAGCAACCCCTGCGCGCGCTGCGGCGTGCCGCCGCGCGAGCCCGCCACCGGCGAGGTGACGCATACGTTTCAGAAGCGCTTCAGCGAGGCGCGCCAGGCGGCTTTGCCGCCCTGGGCGCCTGCAGAGCGCTTCGACCATTTCTACCGCCTCGCCGTGAACACCCGCGTTCCCGGCTCGGAGCGCGGCAAGCTTCTCCGCCTCGGCGACGCGGTGACGGTGTGAAGATTGAGTTTGTCATTTCGAGCGAACGCGAGAAATCTGCTTTACCGGAAGGCGCGAAAAGCAGGTTCCTCGGGCAAACACCGCCCTCGGAATGACAACAAAGAGTAAGTGCACTTGTGCGAGCCGGGACAAAGGGCACATGAACGCAGACTTGGCGAACAAGCTCACGCGTGTGGGCAGAAAGCAGACGCTCAAGCTGACGCACTACGGCCGCAAGTCCGGCAAACCGTACCAGGTCACGACCTGGTTCATCGTCGCAGGCGACAAAGTCTTTCTCTCGACCGCCAACATCCAGCGCCAGTGGGTGCGCAATGTCCTCAAGACCCCGCGCGTCCAGTTGACCATCGCCGGAGAAACCTACGACGGCCAGGCGCGCTTCCTCGCCGATCCCGCCGAGCACGAGCGCGTGATGCGCATGGTCCTGCGCAAGTACTGGTTCGTCGCGCCCTTCATGCTGCTCTGGAGGCTCGCACAGCGCGCCGGCCTTCTCGTTGACAGGACCGGCTCCTTCGAAGTCACGCCAGCCGCCGCAAACCGTATTGCCTCTGCCGATTCAGTGGATGGCGCCTGACATAGTTCCTGTCCTTGATTAGGTCGGCCAAGAATGCGGGGGGCTGCGTCGCTTCCCTCAACAGTGCGAGCGGAATCGCCCGGTGCACGAGCGCAGCCACGATCTCGTTCAAGACAGCGCCATGCGTCAATCTTCGCTCGCGGTATGAGGCGACTCGCCGCGCGAGATCATAGGTTTCGACGTCGTCGAGGCCGAGAAGGTAGTCGTTGGCAAGCAGGAACCAGTCCAGCGCAAGAACAGCCGTCCGCTTGTTCCCGTTGCTGAAGCAGTGATTGCAGACCAGAGAATGGAAGAGAGCCGCCGCCTTCTCGATGACGTTGGGATATGCGTCCTCGCCGAAGGCGGATTGGTAAGGGCGATTCGCTGCGGATTCGAGCAGCCGCCTATCCCGGTATTCCCCCGGAGTAATTGGATCTGTCTGAGGCCAGACCTGAGAAACCAGTTCATCGTGCAGGAATTCGATAAACTGGGCGGTCAGGCGAAAGACCGCGGGCTTATTCTTTGGCAAGCTTGTCGAGCGCCTTGTAGTGGCGGGCGAGTGCACGCACGAGCGCCGCGGGCGTCCGCTTGCCGCGTCTCGCGAGCTTCTTCCTCACGACGGGCTCGTTACGCCGCATTTCTGTCTGAATTCTGCGCAGCGCTCTTTTTTGTTCCTGCGACATGTTGGCACCAAGACACGCAAGACCATATTAGCACGTGCGAGCGCTCGAATGCGAAAACGCACTTTCGCCGATCCACAGACGAGAATCGCAAGCTCCACCAGCTCTTCCCTTCC
>DASPOW010000166.1:0-8790 GCA_035625855.1 Candidatus Methylomirabilota bacterium
CGGTAACGGAAAATTGGATGCCGATGTAGCGTGAATTGTTTTCGCGATAGATGAAGGACGCTCCGGTGGACTCCTTGATGGTAGCCAGTTGCGATAGAGGAATTTGCTGGCCAGCCGGCGCGGGAACGAGAAGATTGGAGATCTGGACGGCGTTGGAGCGATATTGCGGCTCCATGCGCACGACGAGGTCGAAGAGCTTTTCGCCCTGAATGACCTGCGTGGCGGCCTGGCCGCCGATGGCGGCTTGCACGACGGCTTCCACGTCGGCGACGTTGATGCCATAGCGCGCGATTTTGGCGCGGTCAGCGTCAATGAGGAGGCTGGGCTGGCCGAGCTCGCGCACGACGGTCAGTTCGGTGAAGCCGGGTGTGTTGTCGAGGACGTTGCGGATCTCGACGGCCTTTTTCTCGAGGACGTTCAGATCGGACCCGAAGATCTTAACGGCGAGGGCGGACTTGAGGCCGGTGAGGGCCTCGTCCACCGCGTCTTCGGCGGGCTGGGTGTAGTTGAAGATGACGCCGGGGTAGGTTTCGAGCTTTTTCTGGACGTCGGCGATCAGCTCTTCCTTGGAATGGAGCGGGCTTTGTTTCCAAGAGGGGTCCTTGTAGGGCTTCAATCCCACGTAGAACTCGCAATTGAAGAAGCCGGTGGGGTCGGTGCCGTCGTCGGGGCGGCCCAGTTCGGAGCCGACCACGGTGACCTGGGGATACTGATTGAGAAGGGCGCGCACCTTAGGGGCGAACCTGGCGGCCTCTTCGAAGGAGATGGTGTAGGGCATGGTGGCGCGGACCCAGAGGGCGCCTTCGTCGAGGTGCGGAAGAAACTCGCCGCCGATGAAGGGGAGGAGAAGGAGCGTGGCTCCGAAGATCGCGAAGGATACAAGAATCGTGGACTTGGGGTGGTTGAGGCACCACTCGAGGCGGCCGGCATAGGCGTCGCGCACGCGATCGAAGACGCGGTTGGGCTTTTCGGTCACGCCCCTGCGGAACCAGTAGGCTGCAAGGACGGGGACAAGCGTCAGCGTGAAAAAGAGCGCGCCGAGCAGGGCGAAGGCCATGGTGTCGGCCATGGGATGGAAGAGTCTGCCGGCGGGCCCGGAGAGAGCGTAGATGGGGAGGTAACCGGCGATGATGACGGCGACGGAATAGAAGATGGGGCGGTCGACGTCGCGCGCGGCGACAAGAATGACTTCGTGGAGCTGGTACTGCTGGCCCTTGCGCAGGCCGAGTTCGCGGTAGATGTTCTCGACCATGACGATGGTGCCGTCAATGATGATGCCGAAATCGATGGCGCCGATGGAGAGCAGGTTAGCCGCTTCGCCGGTGGCGTGAAGAAAGACGAAAGCAAAAAGAAGGGCGAGGGGAATGGTGAGCGCGGTGATGACCGCGGCGCGGAAGCTGACCAGGAAGAAGATCAACACGATGAGCACGAGCATCATGCCGCGAATCAGGTTGCCCTCGACGGTGTCGGTGGTGACGCGGACCAGGTCGCTGCGGTCGTAGTAGGGGCGAATCTTGACGTCCGGCGGGAGGACGCCGCGGTTCAGCTCCTCGGTTTTTTTCTCGACGCCCTGAAGAACGGTCTGCGTCTGCTCGCCGCGGCGCATCAGGATGACGCCTTCCACGGCGTCGTCGTCGTTTTTCTGCTTGTCCTGGAAACCGAAGATTCCGAGGCGGGGCGCGTGGCCGATTTCCACGCGGCCGACATCCTTCACGCGGATGGGCACGCCGTTGTTGCTGCCGACGACGATTTCGCCGATGTCCTCGACGTTCTTGACCAGGCCGAGGCCGCGCACGTAGTAGAACTGGCCGCCTCGGGTGTAGAAGCCGCCGCCGGCGTTGGCGTTGTTGGAGCCGATGGCGTTGACGACCTGCACGACAGGAAGGTGGAAGTTGTAGAGCTTCACGGGGTCGAGCAGAACCTGATACTGCATGGTGGGGCCGCCGAAGCCGGAATCGTCGGCGACGCCGGGAACGCTGCGGTAGGCGCGCTCGATGACCCAGTCCTCGAAGGTGTGCAGCTCCTGGGGCGTGCGGTCCGGGCTCTCAATGACATAGCGGTACACGAGGCCGCTGGGGCTGAAGAGCGGCGCCATGCTGGGCGCTACGCCGGCGGGAAGCTGGGCGTCCCCGATGCGCTGGAAAACGACCTGGCGCGCGAAGTAGGAGTCGGTGCCCTCGTCAAACGTCAAGATGACGTCGGAGAGGCCGTAAAGCGAGATGGAGCGCATGATCTTGAGCTTGGGCGTCCCGTTCATGGCCAGCTCGAGCGGGTAGGTGGTGAGGCGCTCGACTTCCTCGGCGGCGTGCCCGGGCCACTGGGTGATGAGCTCGACCATGGGCGGGGAGAGGTCGGGATAGGCGTCCACGGGCATGCGCTGGAAGGAAACGGCTCCGGCGACGACGATGAGCAGAGTAATCATCAGCACCAGGAAGCGCTGCTGGAGGGCGAGTTGTACGATGCGATGAATCATCGAGGTTCTCTGGGCGCCTTCGCGGTCAGCGCTGCAAGGAATTCTTGAACTGCAGGAAGAGGGCGCCGTCGCCTACGACGTGCTCGCCCTCCTTCAGGCCTTCGGTGACCTGGGTGCGGCCTTCCGCGATTTCGCCGATTTTGACCAAGCGGCGCGCAAACTGGTTGGAGCCGGCCTGCACGTAGACAAACGGCTGGTTTTCGGTGTCGCGAAGCACAGCCGCGTCCGGCACAGTGACGGCGCCGCGCACGACGCCGGCCCGCACGATGGCCGCGACGTACATGTCCTTTTTGAGGCGGCGGCCCGGATTGGCGGTGACGATGCGGGCCTGCAGGGTGCGCGTGCTGGGATCGAGCGCGGGCGCGATGTAGGAGATTCTGCCGTGGAAGACCTCGGGGTAGGTTTCCGTGGTGACGTCCACGGAATCGCCGACGTGCACGAATGCGACGTCGCTCTGGTAGACGTTGACGAGCACCCAGACCGAACTCGTGTCGGAGATGGTGAACACCTGGGTGGCGCCGGCCTGGAGCAACTGGCCCGGGCCGACGAGGCGCTCGACGACTTCGCCGGCGACCGGAGCGGGGACGGGAATCTGCAGCGTGGCCTTCGGTGGATTCTTGACCACGGCCTCCGGGTCGGTGAGGCCCAGGGCGCGCAGGGCGTCTTCGCTGGACTGCAAATCGGCGTGGGCCTGGCTGCGGGTGGATTCGGCCTGCTGGAGGTCGGCTTCGGCTATCGCCCCGTGGTTGTAAAGGTCCTGCGCGCGGAGATAGAACTTGTCCGCGAGAGCAAAAGCGTCGCGGGCCTTGATGTAGGCGGAGCGAGCCGCCGAGTAGTCCGGGCTGTGAACGGTGAGGAGGGGCTGGCCCGCGCGGACCGCCTCGCCGGGCGCCGCGAGGATCTCCTGCACCGGGCCGCCGACAGCGCTGAACACCGGAGTGGTCTTGAAGGCGTTGTAGGCGACGCTGCCGGTGAGGCGCAGCACGCGGGGGAGCTGCACCTTTTCCGCGACGACGATCTTCACGTGGGACATCTGGTCCTGCGGAACGGTGAAGAGCGAGGCCGTGTCTCCGCCCGACTCCGTGCCGGAGTAGGACGTCATCTTGGATTCGGACTCGCCGGGTCCGGAGCTGCAACCGGAGAAGGCGCAGGCGGACGCAAAGAGCGCCGCAGCGAGAAGCAGTACGTGCTGAGTGGTTCGTTTCATGGCAGGGTCCTCGTGCCGACGGCCTGGCGTATCTGCTCGAGCGCGGTCATGTAGGTCGCCAGGGCCTGGCGATAAGCAAGCTGATTGGCGCGATAAGTCCGTTCGGAGTCGAGGTAGTCGAGCAGGCTGGCCGCTCCTCGTTTGTAGGCGTACTCGCTGATGTCGCGGGACTTTTTGGCCTGGTCGACGTAGCCGCCCTGGTAGAGCTGGACGATTTTTTCGCTTTCGCGCAGGGCGGCGTAGGCGTCCACCACGTCGGTGAGGACCTGCTGGCCGGTTTCCGCGGCGAGTTCCTGCGACTGGGTGATGACGTGGCGGGTGCGGGCGATTTCGCCCTGATTGCGGTCGAAGATCGGGAGCTGGATGTTGAAGAAGAACGCGCCGGTATTGGTGGCGGCGACGTGGCTGTAGTTGAAGCTGGCGCCGAGGTCGCGCTTGGCGTTGGCTTCGGCGAGGAGCTCCGCGCTGCGCGAGGCGACGACGTTTTTCTGCGCCGCCTGGTAGTCGGGCCGCGTGCGCAGGGCCAGAGCTTTCAGGTCGTCCAGTCCGGCGCGCACCGCTTCGTAGGAAAGCTCGCCGTCGACGTCGAAATTGTCCGGCACGGATTCGAAGCCGACGAGCTGGCGCAGGGCGGCCAGCGTCTGCACCTTGGCCAAGCGCGCGGCCGACAGGTCGGTCTCGAACTGCAGCAACTGGAGCCTGATTTTCAGCAGGTCGCCCTCGCTCATGCCTCCGGCCTTGAAGCGGGCCTCGCTGATCTCCACGGTTTTGCGGAAGCTGTCGAGGTCCTGTTCCGCGAAATCGATCGTGGACTGCGCCAGAACGACGGCGACGAACTGCTGGCCGACGTTGAAGATGAGCTGGCGCTGGTTGTCGTCCACAGTCGAGCGGGTGGCGTCGGTGGCGTCTTTGGCGGCCTGCAGACGGTGCTGGCGCTTCTTGCCGATTTCAAAGGTGTAACCGATGCCGAGATCGAATTGCGCCTGAGTGTTGAGGTAGTCGGCGCTGAACTGGCTGGGCTGAAAGATAGGCAGGAACTGCGCGTCCCAGGAGAGCACGGGGTTGGGGCGCAGGTTGGCGGTAATCTCCTGGGCCTGGCTCTGCAGGATGGTCGAGCGGGCAGCCAGCAGGGCGTGGTTGTGCTGCACGGCGAGGCGAATGGCGTCGTCAAGGGAGATGCGCGTGACGCCGGGCTGTGGCCGCCGGGCCTGCGCGGGATTGGCGGAAGGTGGCGACTGCGCCGGAGGAGGCTGTTGCCCGGTAACTAGAGCAGGAGAGGCCAAGAGGCTCAGGGCCCATGCCAGGTTTTTTCTCATTGCGAGACTCCTCAGGATTCGAGCCAAAAAAGCGTAAGGGTGGAACCGGGACCGAATGGAAACGGAAACAGCCTGGCTACGGAGGAGCTACAAGGCGGGCGGAGCGCGAGGAGAGACGGCGCTAGCCAGGGAAGGCAAGGCCGCCGTGGCAACACCGGAAAGCTCAAGAGGCGCGACGGCCAGCGAGGTCGCGGCCGTTTGTATCGCAACAGGAATGGCGCAGGAACCGTTGGAGCAAACAGGACAGAAATGCGACGCCGAGGAACCCGCCTGGAAATCGGCACAAAAGTGGAACTGCCCGGCCAGGAACAGCACGCCGAGGAGGAGCGCCATCAACCGGATCTTCGGAGCGGGTGCAGGCATGTTCAAGATAACACTGAGATTAGGGCACAGGCGTTGAGGCGTCAAGCACTTGGAGGAGGGGAATTGCGGTTATGCACCGGCCCGGCCCGGAAAGCCGGACAACAGTTCTTATACCTGCCGGGGTATGGTATAAGACTGCCATGGCACACACGCGACGAGACAAGAAGAAGCTGCTCGACCGGGTGCGGCGAATCCGCGGGCAAGTGAACGCCCTCTACGCCGCGCTGGACCAGGAACAGGAATGCTCGGACGTTTTGCACCGGCTCGCGGCATGCCGCGGCGCGCTGAACTCGCTGATGGCGGAAGTCCTGGAAGGACACGTGAAGTTTCACGTTCTTGATCCCGACCGCAAGCCCAGCTCAGAACGAGCCGAGGCAGCGCAGGAATTGATCGACGTCATTCAAACCTACCTGAAGTGAAGCCTGAAACCATGGCACCCGAGAGCGAGACTCGCCTGGAACCGGACTGGATGCCTTCCGCAGCGTCGGACTCGTCCGAACCTCGCGAAGCTCACGAGCAGGGCGAACACCAAGGAAGGGTGGAATGGCTGGATCTAGCCCGGATTGCGTTCGTGGCGCTGGGGATTCTGGCGAGTTGGCTGCGTCTGTGGCCGTCCTACCGCGGAGTCGACGTAATCGGCCTGGGGGTCACATTGACCGGCAGCTATCCGATGCTCCGCGAAGCCGCGGCGAACATCGCGGCGCGGCGGATGACCATGGAACTCTCGATGTCGCTGGCGGTCGTGGCCGCGCTGACCGTGAACGAAGTCTTCACGGCGATGGTGATCGTCTTGTTCGTGCTTGTGGCGGAGGTTCTGGAAGGACTGACCGTCGGGCGCGGGCGCAGGGCGATCCGGGACCTGCTGGCCTTGCTGCCGCAGGAAGCCGTGATCCAGAGCGGCGGCGAGACGCGCGACGTCCGGGCAAGCGAGATCCGCGCCGGCGACACGGTTTTGGTCAGACCCGGCGCACGCGTTCCGGTGGACGGAATCGTCCTGCGCGGGGTCTCCTTTGTGGACCAGGCGGCGATCACGGGGGAGCCGCTGCCCGCGGAAAAGCTGCCTGGCGCCCAGGTCTATGCGGGGACGATCAACCAGAGCGGCGCGCTGGAAGTACGCGCCGTGCGGCTCGGACGGGAAACGGCCTTCGGCAAGATCATCGAGGCGGTAGAACGCGCGGAAAAATCGCGCGCGCCCATCCAGCGGACCGCCGACCGGCTGGCGGGTTACATAGTTTATTTCGCGCTGGGCTGCGCCATCCTCACCTTCGCGGCGACGCGGAACGTCCGCTCCACGATTTCGGTGATTATCGTGGCCGGCGCGTGCGGGGTGGCCGCGGGAACGCCGCTGGCAATCCTGGGAGCGATCGGACGGGCGGCGCGCAGCGGCGCCATCGTCAAGGGCGGGATTTACATGGAGACGCTGGCGCAGGTAAACGCCGTCGTCCTGGACAAAACGGGAACGCTCACCCTGGGAAAACCCGAGGTGATCGAAGTCACGGGCGCCGAGGGGGTCGAGAGCGCCCAGGTGCTCTGGAACGCGGCGCTGGCGGAGGGACCTTCGGAGCACCCGCTGGGGAAGGCCATTCTGCGAGCGGCACGCGAGGCGCGGATGGCAGCAGCCGAGCCCGACCGGTTTGAATACCATCCGGGGAAGGGCGTTGTCTGCGAAGCGGAAGGCGCGGAAATCGTGGCGGGGAAGGCGGCATTTCTTGCCGAGAGGGGAGTTGCGCTGGACCGGACGGTTTCCGCGGATGGGCGCGATTCGCGAGTCCTCGTCGCGCGCAACGGCGTTTATCTGGGCGCGGTCCAGTTTGCTGACGTTCTGCGGCCCGAGGCCGCCGAAGCGGTGGGGCAGTTGAAGCAAATGGGGCTGCGCATCCTTCTGATGACGGGCGACGCGAAGGACGCCGCCGACGAGGCGGGCAAGAAACTGGGCGTGGACGAGGTGGAAGCGGAATTGCTGCCGGAACAAAAACTTTCCCGGGTGAACGAATTGAAGCGGCAAGGGAAGAAGCTGGCCATGGTAGGAGACGGGATCAACGACGCCCCGGCCTTGATGGAGGCGGACGTGGGCATCGCGATGGGGTCGGGGACGGACGTGGCGCGGGAGAGCGCGAGCGTGGTCCTGCTGGGAGACGACCTGCTACGCCTGGCCGAGTTGTTCCGCATCGCGCGGCGCTGCCGGGCCGTCATCATGACGAACTTCGCCGGAACGCTGCTCGTGGATGCCGCGGGGGTGGGCTTGGCGGCGTTCGGTCTGCTGAGCCCGGTTCTTGCGGCCCTGATTCACGTCACCTCGGAACTGGCCTTTATTCTGAATTCGGCGCGGCTTCTGCCCGGCCCGCGGGCGGCGGAGCGATCCGCGGCCGATTGACCTGAGTACGCGGGGGATGCGACCGCAAGCGCCGGACCGGAAGCGTGCCTGAGCCAGTGAGAAGGCGGCGCGAGCAGGCAACCACAACCGGAGGGAGATAGTTGCGCGGTCAAGGATGTGTTCCGAGCGGGCATTCCCTACAAGCACAAAGCGAAGTGCGGGCGGAGAAATATCTGCTAAGGTGGAAAGATGCGGGGTGACCCGAAACGCAGGCGTGTCCTCGCTCTGCTAGCGAGCGTGTCGATCGTGCTGTGGCTGGCCGCCGGAGCGACGGCCCACCACCACGACTCCTCGGCCGCGCCCTGCCACATCTGCCAGTTGGGCCACATGCCCGCGCTGGCGAGCGCCGCTCCCGCGCTGGTGAGCACGCCGGGCGCTGCGGTCCATGTCGATTTCCTTTCCATCCAGGCGGCGCCGCTCAAACCCTGCGCGCTGCATCGTGCTCCGCGCGCTCCTCCCGCGGCCTAAGCCCGCAAGCCGATAACACCGATTCTCGTTGACGTCGCCGGGCACTGACCCCGGCGACGCGACCGTCCACTCAGTCAGCGGGCGGGCCACTTCAACCATTCGACCAATTCCAATCGGAGGAAACATGAGTGTCGTGGGGAAAGTTGCTCGAGCGTTTGTTGTTGCGTGGGGAATGCTGGCGCTGGCGGGGGCGAGCGCCGCGCAGTTGGGAAATTCCGGATCGGTCGAAGGCACGGTGAAAGACGTTTCGGGGGGAGCCGTGGGCAAGGCCACGGTGCAAATCTCGAACGCGGTGAGCGGCTACACGCGGACAATGGTGACCGAGGCCGACGGAACGTTCCGCTTCACGAACGTGCCGTATAACCCATACCACCTGGCCATCACCGCACAGGGATTCGCACGGTACGCCGAGGAAGTGGACGTGCGCTCGGCGGTGCCCGTGTCCCTGCAAGTCACGCTGAAGATCGCGACGGCGGGGGAAACCGTCATCGTGGAAACAAGCGGCGACCTGGTCGAGCGCGACCCGACCGACCATACCGACGTGGCGCGCGAGCTCTTCACCCGGGTTCCTTTGGAGAGCGCCTCGTCC
>DASPOW010000167.1:0-10619 GCA_035625855.1 Candidatus Methylomirabilota bacterium
GGCTTCCATGGCGTGCGGATAGACCTCGCTCATGGCGCGGGTGCGCGGACTGATGCCCCCGTGAATGAGCGGGCGGGAGAACTCGACCCAGTAGCCCTCGGCGCCGGCGATCTCGAGCGAGTAGAGAAGCAGATCGTCCGGGCGGACTACGCGAAGAGAGGGGATCTTGAAGTGAGCTTCGGCCTCGCCGTGCCGGCCGCTGAGGACAATATTCATCATACGGGCGCCGCCACCGAGAGCGAAGAACCGCTCGACGGCAGGAGCCATGATTTCGGCTTCGGTCTTGCCGGGTTCGTAGGCGGAGACCAGCGCGCGAAAACCTTCGAGGATGACGACCATCGCGTCGCGGACATGCACGAGTTCTTCTTCGCTCTTCACGGCGCGGGCCAGGTCGAACTGCTTGTCGAATGGAACGAGCTCGAACCCGCCACCGGAAAGTTCGCGGAAATCGCGCACGGCCATGACGAAGTCCAGGCCGTAGGTGGCTACGCGTTTCCAGCGTTTCGATCCCGCTTGTTCGCGAAGCCACTTGCCAGGAATTTCGGCCCAAACGTGCTCGCGGACCCAGGGGGCGGCCTTGTCGCCAATCCAGCGAGCCTCGCGAGGGAAAACGAGAGCCGGCTCGCCCTCGAGAGGAATCAGGACACAGGCGTAGCGGTGAACGATCTCGAAGCCGGAGACGTAGCGGACAGCGCCTTCGAAGCCGGAGTACTGATTGCCGCAGACGATGAGGGCGTCCACATGTTCCGCCTGCATGGCGGCGCGAATGTTCCGGTAGCGGCGGGCGATTTCCTGCTCGGTGGGCATGCTGCGCTTGGTTTTCCTTTCAGCGCGCGCCGCAAATCTGGGCGGCGGCAAGGGCGTAAACCCTGGCGGTCTTGACCAGCGTATCGACGGCGACTTTTTCGCCCTGAGCATCGCGCGGCCCGCTCGACGGGCCGTAGTTGAGCGAGGCGATGCCGTAGCGGGTCATAACGGAAGCGTCAGAATCCCACAAAACGGTGGAGCGCTTCGGTGGGTTGCCGTGGACTTGTTCGTGGCAGGCTTCGACGGTCCTGACCAACTCGTGGTTCGCCGCAATCTCCGCGCCGGGAACGGAGACGTAGATTTCGTGCTCGATGCCGTAGTCAGGATGGGCCTTGCGGAGCGCGAGGGCGAGCTGCTTGACGGAGCGGCGGGCTTCCTGCAGCGGCATCGTCGGAGGCACACGAACGTCGAGGAACAGATCGGTGCGGTGGGGCGTGCGGCTGACGCGCCAGGGATGGCCTCCCCGGATGCAGCCGGCATTGACGACGCCGGGCTGGCCGTCGTACGCGGCCTTCTTCTCCCAGCCGGCAATCCATTCGTAAACGGCAGGGAGGACTTGCTTCATGCGGAAGACGGAGCTGTCCTCCTGGCGGCCGCGCGTGAAGGCCGTGTGGACGTAATGTCCACTGGCGGAAATGCGCACCCAGAGCGTGCCGTAGTGGCCGAGGACAAGCTGCATGTCGGTCGGCTCGCCTAGGATGCACATGTCCGGGGCGACGCCGTGGGTGACAAGGTGATGGGTGCCGACGCCGTAGCCGCGAAACTCCTTGCCGACAAACTCGTCGCCCCACTGGGTCTTTTCGATTTCGCCGACAACCGCGGCTATGGTGACATCGCCCTGGAGCTCGATCCCGGCGCGGTTGAGGGCCTTGACAGCCTGGGTGTAGCAAACTAAGGCACCTTTCATGTTGTAGATGCCGAGGCCGAAGATCATGCCCCGGCGCTGCACAGCCTTGGGTTTGTAACCGATGCCAGTGAGGAAGGACTCGCGGCCGCTGTTGGAAGTATCCATGTGGCCGTTGAACATGAGACTCTTGCCGTTTCCCACGCCCGGCCGGACCCCGACGACATTGGCGCGGCCTTCCTCGACTTCCTGCCAGGCGACTTCAAGGCCGGCATCCTCGAAGGCGCCGCGCATATATCGAGCCATGGCGAGTTCTTCGCCCGTGGGGCTGGGAATGTTGACGATATCGCAAGCCATGGCGACGATTTCGTCCCTGCGAACCTGGGAAAGGATTTTCTTGGCGAGCGCGGCGTTCATGCGGTCGAGCACGGCTCCTTAACGGCGGAAGTCGTCGGGATACGAGCAGAGCTTTTCCGCGCCAGTAGTGGTGACGAGAAAATTGTCTTCCAGCCGCAGACCGCCGCCGCCTTCCCAGTAAGCTCCTGGCTCGATGGCGAGGACCATGCCGGCGCGCATGACGCCCGGCGCGGCGCGGTGGCAATAGGGCGGCTCGTGCGCGCGAGCCCCGACGCCGTGGCCGACGGGGTGCGACGGCTGGCCCGGATAGCCGGCGGCGTCAATGCCGGCACGGATGATGCGGTCCACATCGCCGAGTGGAGCGCCTTCCCGGACGCAACCTACCGCGTCCTGAAAAATACCGAGGAGCTGGTCGAGCAGGCGATTGTACTCGGGAGTCAGCCTGCCGGGACAGAGATTCTTGGTGAGGTCGGTCCAGTAGCCGTCTGCGCACACCCAGATCTCGACCAGCGTGGGTTCGTTTGCGATCACCGGGCGGTGGCTCGTGGCGGTGAAGGTGGCGATACCGGGCCCGGACCAAACGAGGGTGAAAGCGCGGGCCATTTCCACCTTTCCCTTGTAGCCGACGCCGACGGCGTGGATGCGGCCTTCGATCAAGGCGGCGACTTCGCTTTCGTTCATGCCGGGAGAAATATTGTCTCGGGCATGCTCCATGCCGATGGCGGCGAGTTCGTTGGCAAGGCGCATGCGCTCGATTTCCTGGGGCGTTTTGATCATACGCAGCTCGGCGAGGAGCGGCGCGGCGTCCAGGACTTCCCGGCAAACGGGCACGAAGGCGTCGTAGAAGCCTTTCCAGAAAACCGTGGGTTCGCCGACCATGCGGTCGCAGATCTGGGAGTTCTGCGAAAGCTCAATGCCGACTCGGGCGGTGAGCTTGCGTTCGCGAAGAACTTCGAGGGCCATCTCGAGGGAGCGGACCATGGGCGGGCGGGGATCTGCGGGATGATAGAACTTGAAGAAGCGGACGTCTTTGTTCCAGGCGGTGCGCTGCGCCTCGCGGAATTGCGGCTCGATGACGAGAAGCGTGGGGTCGCCTTCGCGCGGAAAAACGGCGAGATCGTAGCCTTTCATGGTCCAGTAGTTGGTGAGATAGAGGACGTTGTCGGGCGCGCGGACGACGAGCGCGTCGAGGTTGTCGCGCTGCATGCGCTCGCGGACGCGGCGCCATTTTTCGTGATCAAGCGGAAAAGGCATCGCGTTCACCCGGCTCCGGACTTGTGGGCTTTGGGCGCGTATGTCCAGGAGGCTTCTTTGGCCTTGATGAGGCGATAGAGCGCGGTGTTGAGCGGCGCGGGAACGCCGAGGCGCTGGGCTTCGCGGGCGATGGCGCCGCCGAGATAGTCCACTTCAGTCAGGCTGTGGCTGCGAACGTCGCTGAGCATCGAGGTGACGTGGTCGGTGGGCGCTCCGATTTTGTTCATCTCCCATGGATCCTCGTGCAGGCGGATGCCGAGTTTGGCGGCCACGCGCTTCCCTTCCTCGATGAGGTCGTGGAGAAGATGGCCGAGGTCGGAGAAGTCTTTTTCGGCGGCGAAGTGCGGGCTGTGGGGCAGCTCGGCAAGAGCGGAAACGGCGTTGACCGAGGCATTGAAAATCAGCTTGGACCATTGCGCGGGGCGGGCGTCTTCGAGCGCCACGGCCTTGAGACCGGAGGAAGCAATGAGGTGCGCGGCGTCCTTTACGATGGAGAAGGGAGTGTGGCTGGGCTCGAACGGTCCCATCCAACTGGGCTGATCGAGGTCGAACTGAACTTCGGTGTCGCTCAGACGCACGCCGCTCATGAAGGTCGTACCGCGAATGACGGGAGAGTTGGTGATTTCGTAGATCATTTCCTCGCAGCCGAGACCGTTCTGGGAAGAAAACAGGACGCCGTTGCGAAAAGGGCTGGCGACGGGACGCACCGCAGCCTTGGTCTGCGCCGCCTTGCAGGAAACGATGCCCAGATCAAGCTGGGGCAGATCGAAGGCGTCGCACGTGGCGCGGACCCTGGCGTGAAAGTGGCGCAGGCCGGACACGCGCAGTCCCTCGGCATTGAGGGCCCTGGCATGCTCGGGGCGGCGCACAAAGAGGTACACCTCGGCGACCCGCGCCAAATGTGCGGCGTACAGGCTGCCGATGGCGCCCGCGCCGATGACGCAGACTTTCTTCATGGGGGCGCCGGAAGCGGAAGGCATCGGGGTTCAGCGGGCGGCGCGGCGGGATTCGACACGGACGAAGCCCGAAAAGCCGCCGGACCTGGCGCGTTGCAACGCGCGAAAGAGCGAATCGCCGTTATTGAAGGAGTCTTCGATGACGACGCCTTCGGAGTGAAGAGCGTCCTGGAGAGCGGCGCAGACGGCATGAACGGGCGCTGCGCCGCCTTCGCCCATGCCCTTGGCGCCGTTGAAGGTAAAGGGCGAGGGCGATTCCATGTGGGCATAGAGGAGATCGGGCATGTTCATCGAGGTGATAGGAGTGTAGTCGCTGAAGGTCGCGGCGAGCAGATTTCCGTCGGCGTCGTAGGCGCAGTTCTCCATGAGGGCGGCGCCGATTCCGTGCGCGGCGCAGCCGTGCACCTGGCCTTCAACGATGCGCGGATTGACGGTGCGGCCGCAGTCGTCCACGCAAACGTAGGCGAGGATGCGCGGCTGGAAGGTGTCGCGATCCACCTCGACAACGGCGATGTGCACCTGCGCGGCGTAGGTAAGCGTCAGATTGCCGAACTTGCGCTGGACATCGGGGAGCTGAAAAGGCGCGTGATAGACATGGCGGCAGTTGAGAGTGACGTCCCAGAGGGATTCAGGCATGCCGGCGTTGTTGACGTTGACGAGGTTGGCGAGGGCCCAGTAGTTGATGGACTTCTTCGAGCCTCTGGCGCGGACTTCCGGGCCCTGGGAGCCAACGCCGAACTCGAGCTTCTTTTCATTCGCCTTGAGCGCCCAAGCAGCGAGGCGAGCCATTTCCTTGCGGAGCTTCTGCGCAGCGCCATGAATGGCCGAGAGACCGGTAACGGCGAACTGGCTGGCGTACGTGCCGGTGTGGCCGGTGTAGGCGTTCTGCTCGGTGTCGAAGCCGGGCTTCACGCGAACGAGGTCGGGCGAGATGTCCAAAACGTCGGCGACGACCTGCGCGGCGGTGGTTTCGTGCCCCTGGCCCTGGGGAACGGAACCCATGCTGACGACCACCTCGCCATAGATGTCCAGCTTGACGATGGCGGCTTTGGACTGCCCGGAAAAAGGCGCGCCGGGATTGATGATGCGGGCCTGGCCGAAATTGTTGGTGCCGGAATCGAGCGTAGAGCCGATGCCGATGCCGAGGAAACGGCCCTCCTTGCGCGCCGCGGCCTGCTCTTCTTTCCAGCGGTCCCAATCGATGGTCTTCTTGGCGAGCTGGAGCATTCCGGCGTAGTCGCCCGAATCGTAGAGGCAGCCGTTGGGGGTGCGGTACGGCATTTCATTCTTGCGGATGTAATTGCGAACGCGCATTTCGTCGGGAGGAATGCCCAGCGCGTGGCCGCAGATGTCGAGGACACGCTCCATGAACCAGAGCTGCTGCATCCGTGAATAGCCACGGTTGGGCCCAACGGGACACTTGTTGGTGAGGACCTGGTTCATTTCAATGCGGATGTTGCGGAGGCGGTAGGACCCGGGCAGAACCTGCGCCCAGATGACGCAGCCAAGGGGTTCGTAGCGCGGGTAGGCGCCGCAGTCATCCACGTGGCGCGAGGAGATGGCGGTGATGACGCCGTTCCTGTCAAGGGCGACGCGGGTATCGAGATAGGTACGCTCGTTGCCGTGGGCGCTGGCGAGCATGTGCTCGGTGCGGGTTTCGCTCCACTTGACGGGGCAGCCGCCGAGTTTGCGAGAGGCGAGAGCGCAGACGGCCATGTAGGGATAATTGGTGATCTTGATGCCGAAGCCGCCTCCGATGTCGAAGCTCTGCATATGAATCTGGTCAATGCCGACGCCGAGGGCGGGCGAGAGGAATTGCGCAGCGAAGGAAGGAAAAGAATTGTTGGACCAGAAATCGATGCGCTCGGCCTTCAAGTCCCAGACGGCGACGACGGCGTTGTTTTCGAGCGGCGTCGAGGAAAAACGGTGGAAGTGAAGGCGGCCGATCTCCACGACGTGGGCGGCGGAGCGGAAGGCTTTCTCGACGTCGCCGAAGTCAAACAAACCTTGCCAGTTGCGATTCGTGCCCATGTCCGGATGGAGAAGGGTCGAGTCCGCGAGAGCGTCTTCGGCGGTGATGACGGCGGGAAGCGGCTCGTAGTCCACTTCGACCAGCTCGGCGGCGTCCTCCGCGGCCATGCGGGTTTCGGCGACGACAGCGGCGACGGGCTCGCCCTGGTAAACGACTTTCTCGACGGCCATGGGGTAGTCGGCGATCTTCTGGCCGACGCCGGGGCCGATTTCGATGAAAGGCTTCACGAGCGCGGCAACTTCCCTGCCAGTGAGGGTCGCCACGACGCCGGGGGCAACAGCAGCTTTGTCGATACCCAGTGAATTAATCGTGGCGTGAGCATAAGGCGAGCGGACGAAACGGATGTGCAGCATGCCGAGCATCTTGTGGTCATCCACAAAGATGCCCTGGCCGCGGACGAGACGGTCTTCCTCCTTGCGACGAAGCGGGCGGCCTACCCACTTGGTGGAGGCGGCGGATGGAACGGCACCGCGTTTCGATCCGGCTTTGCGGGTCTTTCTGGCGTGGGCGGGGCTCATGTGAGGGCCTTTTGCAAACCGTCGATCATTTTCTGGATGTTGCGCTTGGCGAGCGGTTCGAGCAACCCGCCGGCAAGCGATGCGACCCGGCCGACGATGTTGGACTGGCCGGTCCAGACGACCTTGGTCCCCTGCTGAACGGGTTCGAGGCTGAAGCCAGCGCGAAGCGTGGCGGAGCCACCGGGAACATCGCCCTTACCCTCATAGGAGGCGCGGCTGGGGGCCACGGCTTCGACGAGAGAGAGCTTGACGGCCGCGGTGCCGCGGATATGCGAGACGCCGACGGTGAGCTTCACGAGGAAATTCTTGTCGTCGAGGATTTGCATGGTCTGGTAATCGGGAAGAAGCGGACAGAAGCGGTTGGGGTCAACGAGAAAAGCGTAAACGTCGGCGGGCTCTTTGCCCACGGTGAAATCGCCGCTGACTTTGATTTCCATCTCAGTCTTTCTGCATCGCAGCCGAGGCGGCGCGGACGGCTTTGAAGATGTTCTGATAGCCAGTGCAGCGGCACGTGTTGCCTGCGATGTCCTTGCGGATTTGGGCGTCGGTAGGCTTGGGAGTCCGGGTGAGGAGGTTCAAGGTGGACATGAGCATGCCGGGAGTGCAGTAACCGCACTGAAGGCCATGGCATTCCGCGAAGGCTTCCTGAATGGGGTGGAGGGTGTGGTCGCGGGCGAGACCCTCGACAGTGATGATTTCTCCGCCGTCGGCCATGACGGCGAAGAGGGTGCAGGACTTGACCGCTCGGCCGTTGAGGATGACGGTGCATGCGCCACAGTAGGTGGTGTCACAGCCAATGTGCGTGCCGGTGAGGTTAAGGTGCTCGCGGAGGAAATCGACGAGCAGCGTGCGGGGCTCGACCCGGCCTTCGCGCGGCTCGCCGTTAACACGCACGCGAACTTTGACCAGTTCGGAGGACTCAGCGCCCGGCATAGAGGTGCCCTCCCGGGACGGTCTCGCCGCGAGCGCGGCGCGCGGCGATGCCGATTGCCCGGCGAACCAGCGCTGCGACGAGAGCGCGTTTATAGTCGGCGGAGCCGCGCAGGTCACCTTGCGGCTCGGCGGCGCCACGGGCAGCTTCCCCTGCGGCGCGAATGTTTTCGGCCGTCAACGCTCTACCGCTGAGTTCGCGTTCGGCCTCTCTGGCACGAATGGCGGTCAATCCCACGCAGCCGATAACGATGCGAATTTCCCGGCAGGTGTTTTTGTCCGCGAGAGTGAGTTGAACGGCGGCACTGGCGCTGGGATAGACCGGGGCGCTGCGCTTGAAGGCGACGTAAGAGCCGCCGCTGTTCTTCTGCGGGACTTTGACGGCTACCTCCTGAACGAGTTCATCGTGCGCGAGAGTGGTGGTATAGGCGTCTTTCAGAAAGTCCGGCAGGGCCAGGACGCGTTCGCCCGCGCCGCCGACGCAATGAACGGAAGTCTCCAGGGCGAGCAGCGCCGCGCACCAATCGCTCGCGGGATCGGCTTCGGCGAGCGAACCTCCGATGGTGCCTTGATTGCGCACCTGCACGTCGGCGATGCCCGCGGCGCAGTCGCGCAGCAGGGGAATCACAGCAGCAATCTCCGAATTTTCGATATCCGCGTGGCGGGCGAGCGCACCAAAGCGGAGTTCACCGTTCTTGCGGGAGATGACGTCGAGGTCGGGAATACGGTTGATGTCAATCAGGTCGGCAGGGCGCGCCAGGCGCATCTTCATCAAGGGGATGAGACTCTGGCCGCCGGCGATGACGCGGGATTCTTCGCCGAGTTCGCGAAGGAGACGAGAGGCTTCCTTCACGGTTTCTACGCGGTGATAGCGGAATGGAGCCGGATACAAGAGATTCTCAAACCGCCTCGCATGGGCGGAGGGTCGCACTCTGATCGCAGATGAGCCCGGAGAAGCGACGCGAGCGGCATTCTATTTCTAACGCCGAGTCGAGGCAAGGGGGCTTTGCGCGGGGGCGAAGGGCCGAGTATCGTGCGCGTAGGGTTTCCGCATGGCGAAGTCACGCATCGTGCCGATTATTCTGGCAGCCGGGAGTTCCGAGCGGCTGGGCTACCCGAAACCCCTGGCCATGTTCGGTGCAAAGACCGCGCTGGAAATCGCGGCCGAGAACTGCAAGGGCCTGGCGAGACCCATCCTCGTTCTGGGCTGCGATGCGAAGGCGGTGAAGGGGCGGGTCCCGCGCGGCGCGCGGGTTATCGTGAACGAAGCCTGGCGAACGGGACAGTTGAGTTCGCTACGGCGCGCTCTAAGACTAGTTCCGAAGGCGGCGCCGTTCCTGATCTATCCGGTGGACCAGCCGCTTCTCCGGCGAAGCATGATTCAGCTTCTGGCGCGGACCTATGGAAAGCGGCCCAAGGGGAAAGAAATTGTCATGCCGGTCTATCGGGGAAGGGATGGACACCCCGTGCTGGTTGCGGGAGGCTTCCAGGCGGAATTCGCAAAGGCGAAGACTTCGCGCGAGGCCATCTACCGGGACCGGGCGCGCATCCTGCGGGTGAAGGTCCGGACGCGGGCGGTCGTCGCAGATTTCGGCTCGGCGGAGAGCTACAGAGCCTGTCTGCGGCGATTTCGCCGAACATAACGTGGCTGCGTGCGGGCCTAAGAAGCGGAGCGATTCTTCCAGAAACCCAGGGAAATGCCGGCGAGCGAGGCGATGACGAGCACGGAGGCTCCTGCGGCGATGGCCCGGGGAATGGCGCCTTGATTCAGCGTCTGCAGATAAACCGCGAACGGAAAAAGGGCGGAGCCGATTAACAGACCGAGCGCGAGGAGCAGACGGGCGCGGGGGCCAAACGCCAAGCGGTCGAAAGCAAGGCCGACGAGAAGAACAACCATGGCCAGACCAATCCAGTGGCTGTGGATATCCACCTGGCGGTCGTAAACGTGCTTTGCCTGACGATAGCCTTCCGTGGCGGCTTGGCTGGCGGCGACATCGCGATTAGCGGCAGAGGCGAAGGCTCGCGCCAGGGAAGCGCCTATGCTGTCGAGGGCCTGGTGCTCGGCGAACAGGGCATAGCAGAGGCCGTAGCTCATTCCCCAGAGCGCCAACGCCAGACCACCGAGAATGAGCAAGCGGCGCGCCGCGCTCATGACGTGGCTCTCCCGTCCAAGCTCTCATCGTCTCGATAGCGCACAATGCCCGTCCACATGGCAAGCAGGGCGACGATGACGAGCAGGCCGCCAAAATCAGCGAGACCGCCGGCGACGAGGCCCCATTGCAGTTCGAGAAGGACAAATATGGGGAGCATGAGGGAACCAAGCAGCAGCACGACGGCCCAGCGCCTGCGCCAGGCCTCGGCGAGCTGCACATAGGGCTGAAAGAACGCCAACAGGACGGCCAGGATGCCGAACTCGATGACGTGGGCGTGTGCAGCAATCTTGACGGCTTTGTCGCCCTGAAGCTGGCCGTAGTCCGCGAGTGCGCGATCCACGGAGGCGCGGTCTCCGGCGGCGGCCGCTGAAGTCATGCGGGAGAGCAGCGAATAATCGGCGGCTTCTTGCGCGTAGAGATCGGAAGAGGCGTACCAGGCGCCGTGAAGGAACCCGAGGAGAATCAGGGCAACGCCGCCGGAGAAGAGCCAGCGTGCGGGCGTGGAAGGAACGGCGGCGAGCGAATCGCGAAAAGCTTCGCCCCCTGGCGCAGAGGAAAAGAAACGGCGGCACAGTCCCCACAAAAACGCGACAGAGGCGAGGATGACGAGCAGGCCACCCAAGTCGGCAAAGATACTGGCCCAGCCGATGGTGGAAAGAGGGCTGTAAGCCAAACCAACGTAGTGAATCAAGAAAACGCAGACGGGAAGCAGGAGTGCTCCAAAAACAAAAAGCCACGCGATGCGCTTTTTCGTTTTTTCTTGCAGGC
>DASPOW010000168.1:0-5200 GCA_035625855.1 Candidatus Methylomirabilota bacterium
GAGTTGCAGATCGCCAGGCGCGAGCATCCCTTTGGGGCGCGATTGCAGACGAAGCTGACGGATCATGGTAGACATGGAGTTCTCCGAGCTGTGAAATCAATGACTTACCTGGTGGTACAGCCGCCGCGCTGCGGCAGAAAACCTGAAGCCGTGGTCTAGATGCTGCGGCCATGTAGATGGCGCCACCATGTAGATGCTGAAACCAAGTAGTTTGCAATACAAACAAGTTTGCCGGGCAAACTATCTTGCAGATCCACGGCCCTAGAAAGGAATGTCCTCGTCGGAGATTTCGGGGCCAGCGGGGGCGTGGCCACCGCCGCCGTAGGCGTCGTCCGCGGGAGCGGCTTGCTCGAACTCATCGCCACCGCCAGCGCGGGCGGATGCGCCGCCACCGGCACCAGCCCCGGCCGCGACAGCGTCGCCGCGGCCGCCGAGCATCCGAAAGTTATTCGCGACGATTTCGAAGCTGGTGCGCTTCTGGCCTTCCTTGTCCTGCCATTCGCGGGATTGAATGCGGCCTTCGATGAAGACCAGCGAGCCCTTCTTCAGATATTGCTGGGCGATTTCGGCCTGCTTGCCCCAGACGACAATCTTGTGCCACTCGGTGCGCTTCTGGCG
The DNA here is from genome assembly GCA_035625855.1 of Candidatus Methylomirabilota bacterium. Classification (GTDB taxonomy): domain Bacteria; phylum Acidobacteriota; class Terriglobia; order Acidiferrales; family UBA7541; genus Acidiferrum. The sequence continues at coordinate 619 of DASPOW010000168.1, forward strand.
TTCGCCGTTGCGGTCGCGATAGGTTTCGTCGGTGGCGAGGGAGAAATTGGCGACGGCCTGGCCGCCGCCGGTGTAGCGGGTTTCAGGGTCGCGGCCGAGGCGGCCAACCAGAATGACTTTGTTCACGGACATGCGCGTGGCTCCTTAGGGTGCGAACGATAGCACGGCGGCCGCAAGAAAAGGAAATAGCCGGCGGGATTCCGAGCCTGGCCTGCGACCGTCAGGTTAGCAGGCGGCCGCGGCGCCGATGGACTTGAGCCTGGCGCACGCGGTCTTGGCTTCCTCGGTGCCGGGATAGAGGCGGATGAGTTCGCGCAATTCGCGGACGCCGGACGCCTTTTGACCCAGCGCCAGGAAGGACAAGCCCTTCTTGAGGCGCGCGGGCGCGGCCTTGAAGCTCTTGGGATAGTTGACGAGAACCTTGTCGTACTCGGAGATAGCCAGATCGTAGTTCTTCTGCGCGTAAGCAATCTCGCCGAGATAGAACTGGGCGTTGGAGGCCAGGTCCGTATTGCCGTAATACTTGAGGTAGTCCTGGAATTCCTGGCGGGCCAAGTCGTACTTGCCGCCGCTGTAGTCGCGCAGGCCGTTGGAGTAAAGAGTGTCGGCCGAGGGGGGCGGGTTTGAGGAGCCGGAGCCTCCGCCGGGACTGGTCGAGCCGCCGGAGGGAGCGGCGGTGGCGAGCTTGGAGTCCACGCTCTGGAGCGTGTTCTGAATGTCGGTCAACTGCTGATTAAGCTTGCCCAGCCGCGCCTTGATTTCCTCGAGGTTGTCGGAGATCCCCTGCACCTGCGTCGCCATGGTATCAAGACGCGCGCCAGAGTTTGCGGAGACGTCCTGAACGGATTTCTGCAAAGAACCCATGTTAGCGGTCAGCTTGGAGATGTTGTCGTTGGACTGCTCGACCAGGGTTTTCAGGACCGCGTGGTCCTGGGTGTTTGCGGTGGAAAGTTCCTTCTGTCCCTGCAAGAGCAGGGTAACGTCATGCTGCAGATCAATGATCTCGCGCGCCACGGCCTGCGCCGGATGGGGTCCGAGAAGGCTGCCGCCGAGGGCGCCCGCCAGCATCGCAGCGCCGAAAATTGCCAACTCTCGCTTTCGCATCGTCAAGTCTCCCCCTACAGATTACACCGGGACAGGGCCGGAGCGCGCCGGACGAAATGAAACTCTAACGGGAGAGCCGCGCAGGGGCAAGACGGCGTCCCGGGCGCGGCTCCGAAGGTGCAACACAAAGCTGCGAAAGTTACTTGACCATGACGAAGTGGCCGCGGCGATTGGTCTGCCAGCAGGTCTCGTCGTGGGTCGTGCAGAAGGGCTTCTCCTTGCCGAAGCTGGTCGTAGTCATGCGGTCGGCGGGGATGCCCAGGGAAACGAGGTACTGTTTCGTAGCGTTGGCGCGGCGATCGCCCAGAACGAGGTTGTATTCGGTTGAGCCGCGCTCGTCGCAGTGACCTTCGATATTCACTTTGACTTCCGGATGGGCCTTCAGGAAGTCAGCGGTCCTGCCCAGAGCGTCGCGCGCGTCGGGGCGGATGTCCGCCTTGTTGAAGTCGAAATAAGAGTCGCGAACGTCGCGGAGAAAGAGCTCCTCGATGGACGGGCCAGGCGGAGGAGGCGGCGGCGGAGCGGGTTGCGCCACAGCGACGCTGGCGCTGGCGCTGGTCGAGCCGCCGGGTCCCGTCGCGGTAATCGTGTAGGTCGTGGAGTTGGCGGGGGTCACTTTCGTGGAGCCTTCGGGCGCGACGGTGCCGACGTCCGGCGCAATCGAAAGCTGGGTCGCGTTCGTGGACGACCAGCTCAACGTGGAGGATTCGCCCTTCTGGATGGAAGAGGGCGAAGCCTGCAACGTTACCGTGGGTTGCGCCGGCGGAGGAGCCGGCTGCTCGGGCGGCTTGGGAGGTGCAGGGGGCGTCCTGTGGCATCCCGCGGCCAGGGCGGCTGCCGCAATTGCGATTACCGCGAACGACCTGAGTCTTCGACCGGAACTCATTCCCATCCTCCTCAGAGCAGAATCTCTAGCAAGGGGTCCCGTCAAACGAAGGTAATCCTACCACCGCAGCTCGCGTTACGGAACATATCTCGTAATGCGATATATTTTGGGACGTGCCCAAATACAAAACGGTTTCGTTTACTTCCATGACCAGTTGGGCGACTCGTTCGTTCCCTCCTGCGTAAGCTGCCTGGGGTCGGAGCCGTCCGCAAGCATGACCCAGATCTGGCTCGAGCCGCTCCGGGTGGATTGGAAAACGAGGTGGCGGCCGTCGGGCGCCCACCAGGGGCGCTCGTTGCGGCCCTGGTCGCGAGTCAGTTCGATGATCCGCTGGGTGGCGACTTCCATGACGTAAATGTCGTAGTTGCCGTTGGGACGCCGCCAACTGAAGGCCAGGAGCTGGCCGTTGGGCGACCAGGCGGGATCGATGACGTAACCCATGTCGGGCAAATCGAATTGCTGGATGTTGGTGCCGTCGGCGTTCATGAGGAAGAGCTTGGGAATCCCGCCGCGGTCGCTGACGAAGGCGACGGCTTGCCCCGTTTTGGGATTCCAGACGGGCGAGGTGCTGGCGCCGGTTGCGAAGGTAAGCCGCCTGGGACGATTGCCGGCGGCGTCGCTGACGTAGAGTTCCGGGTTGCCCTGCATGGACGACGAAAACATGATTTGTGAGCCGTCGGGAGACCAGGCGGGCGCGCTGTTGGTGCCCCGGAATCGCCCGAAGGCGACGGCCTTGCCCGTGTCCAGCGAATACATGCAAATCTGCGGGCTCACGACGCCGAAAGCGGAGGCGAAGCACGTGAAGGCGATGCGCGAGCCGTCGGGAGACCAGCGGGGAGTGAGCGCGATGGTGCGCAGGGAGGTGAGCGGGTGCTGATTGGCGCCGTCGTAGTCCATGACCCAGATTTCCTTGTTTCCAGTGCGGGTGCTGACGAAGGCGATCTGGCTTGCGCCCAGCCCCGGAACGCCGCCGGAGAGCTTGCCGATGATTTCATCCGCGAAGAGATGAGCGATCCTGCGGACCATGGCGTCCGTGGGAATGCCGCGATAGATTTTGCCGATAACCGGCGGGGCGCCGGAATTTCGCACGTCGAAGAGCCAGGCTTCAACGGCGACTTCGGATGAGGATTCGGAAAGACCGCCGAAGGCGACCATGTGTGCCGAGACCGGCGGGTCGGCCCACGGCGGCAGCTTCAGCTCCGAGGGAGAGCCAGGCGGCGGGACCGGATAGAAACTCGGGCTGACGACCTCGAGGATGCCGCTGAATTGCAGGTCGTCGCGAACCACGTCGGTGAAGAGCTTGGCGTGCGGTTGCGCGCTGGACGCGCGCGGGACAAAGTCGGCGACGGCGACGCGGGCCTTCTCGACCCCAAGGCCGGTGCCGGTTTTGAACCAGTCCTGCGCTTGCGCTGGCTGGAGGAGGGCAAAGAGCGAGGCCAAGAAGACAAGAATCGGGGCCGGTCTTCGCCGGAAAACGCCGCAGCCGGCGCTCATCGCCGCATCCCCAGATCGAAGTCGAAATCAACATTCACGTAGGAGCCGGAATAGTCGCCGGGAAGACCGGGCATGGGGCTGGAACTCAAGATCGCGCGAAGGCCGGAATTGTCGTAGGAGGAATCCCCGCTGCTGCGGGTGATCCGGGCGTCCTTCACGGTGCCGTCGCGCAGGATGGTGAAGGAGACGACACAGTGAGCGGTGCCCGCGGCGATGACGCGGGCATCGATGGAGCTCTGAATCCAGTTGCTGGAGATTCGGCGCCTCACCGCTTCCACATACCAGCCATAGCGGGACGAAAAGTCGCCGCCGCCCAGGCCTTGCATCATAACGCCGCCGGAGGAGCCTCCCGGGGTGTCGCCGGGGCCAACCGGCAAATCCGGCTGGCCGCCCCGGCCGTAGGGAACGGCGTTTTGCGGGGGAGGCGTCTTGCTCTCAAACACGCGCGAGGGGTGTGAAGGAGGAAGCTTCTTGTTTTTCGCAAAGGCGGGAATTTTATCCGCGGGAGTCGGCGGCTCGGGCTGTTTCGGCTTGGGTTCCTCCTTATAGAGGCCCTTCGTAGGATCCACGGCGGAGCTGGTCGTCGAAACGTCGGGATGCGGTATCGGGATGGTACCGCCGATGGGTCCAACGAGAGTCACCTTCGTGCTGCCGCCTCCACCGGGCCCGCCCCAGGGGTTCCCGGAGCGCTGCAGAAAAGCCGAAACCACAATGGCCGCGGCAAGAAGGCCATGAAGCAAAACCGAATACGCCACGGTTTTGCCGAAGCTGACTTCTTCGTAGGTGGCGGTCGCGCTCATGGCTCAGGTCTATTGTGTTCGCTGGCGCTCGGAAATCGGCTCGGTCACGATGCTGATGTTTACGATGCCGGAGTGGCGCAATTCGTCCACCACGGCGGCGAAGGCGCCGAAGCGGACCGTCTCGTCGCAGCGAAGAAAAACGGCGTCGTTCGCGCGGCGCAGCTTGGCTTTCACTTTGGGCCCAAGATCGTGAATGTTGACCGGATCGTTGCCCAGGTAAATGAGCTGATTCTTGTCCATGGTGATGACCACGCGCTCTTCGGTGATGTCGCGGACCGTGCGAGTCTTTGGGAGGTCC
>DASPOW010000169.1:0-2705 GCA_035625855.1 Candidatus Methylomirabilota bacterium
TGCCCCTGGCCTCCTGGGAACCCACCCGCGCCACACTCCACCTGTGGACGCAGATCGTCGGCAAAGTCCGCATGGCCCTCACCCCGCTCACCAATCACTGGTGGAACGTCCCGCTCTACGTCAGCACCCGCGGCCTCGCCACTTCTCCGATCCCCTATGGTGACCGCTCCTTCGAGGTCGAATTCGACTTCCTCGCCCACGTCCTCCGCATCGAAACCAGCGACGCCGCCTCGCGCCGGGTTCCCCTCCGCCCCCAAACCGTCGCCGATTTCTACGCCGAATTCATGGCCGCCCTCAACGACCTGCGCATCGCAGTCCGCATCTGGAAAACGCCAGTCGAAATCCCCAACCCCATCCCCTTCGACCAGGACCGCGTCCACGCCGACTACGATCCCGCCGCCGCGCGCGCCTTCTGGCGCATCCTTCTTTCCGTGGACGAAGTCTTCAAAGTCTTCCGCGCCCGCTTCATCGGCAAGTCCAGCCCTTCCCATTTCTTCTGGGGCAGCTTCGACCTCGCCGTCACCCGCTTCTCCGGCCGCCCCGCCCCAGAGCGCAACGACCCCGACCCCGTCCTCCGCAAAATCATGCGCGAAGCCTATTCCCACGAAGTCATCAGCGCCGGTTTCTGGCCCGGCGGCGGTGGAGTGGACGACCCGGCCTTCTACTGCTACGCCGCGCCCCAGCCTGCCGGCTTCGAAAAGCAGCCCGTCCGCCCGCCAAAAGCCTTTTACCTCGCGGCCCTCGCCGAGTACATTCTCCTGTACGACGACGTGCGCCTCGCGCCGTCGCCGGCCGCGGCTCTGCTCGATTTTTTGCAAAGCACCTACGAGGCCGGCGCCGTGACCGCCCGCTGGGATCGCGCCGCCCTCGAGCGCCCGCCGCAGACCGCCGCGGGCGCCGCCTGAGGGGAGAAGCCATGGCCAACGGATGCACTCACACCAAGCTGGTAAAGTTCACCAAGACCGGCACGCACGTCTGCGGCGAGTGCATCCAGATGGGCGACACCTGGGTCCACCTGCGCCTGTGCATGGAGTGCGGCCACGTCGGCTGCTGCGATTCCTCGAAGAACAAGCACGCCACCAAACACTTTCACGCCACGAAGCACCCGCTCATCCGCTCCATCGAGCCCGGCGAAACCTGGACCTGGTGCTACATCGACGAAGTCGAAGACGACGTCGCGAACCTCGCAAGACACGCTTGAGCCGAATGGCCATCAACACCATCATCGTTGACGACGAAAAGCCCGCCCGCGACGAGCTCGTCTTTCTCCTCAAGGCCTTTCCCGAAGTTCAGGTCGTCGGCCAGGGAAAAAACGGCGTCGAAGCCGTCGCCCTCATCAAGGAGCATTCTCCCGATCTCGTTTTCCTCGACGTGAAAATGCCCGGCCTCGACGGCTTCGGCGTTTTGAAAAAACTGGTAGAGCGCAAGGTCAAAGTCCCGCACGTGGTTTTTGCCACCGCCTTCGACCACTACGCCGTGGCGGCCTTCGAGGTAAATGCCGTCGATTACGTTTTGAAGCCGTTTGACAAGGGGCGGGTGGCGAAAGCGATCGCGCGGGCGCGCAAGGAGATCGAAACGCACACGGCCACGGCGGAGCGTCTCGAGCGACTCGTCAACCAGTTGGGCGCGGCAAGCCAGCAGCTGCAGCAGCCGGCGCAGCCCGCCAAGCTGCTGGTGAAGTCGCAGCAGCGGCTGCTGCTCGTGGATTCCGAGGACGTGATCTTCGCTTCCATAGAAGGCGGCACGATCTCCGTCAGCGGCCGCGAGGTGGAAGGCACCTCCAATTACCGCACGCTCGAGGAGCTCCACGCGGCGCTCGATGCCGACGAATTCTGGCGCCCGCACCGCTCTTACCTCGTCAACATCCACCACATCAAGGAAGTCGTGCCGTGGTTCAAGTCGAGCTACATGCTGAAGATGAGCGACAAAAAGCAGACGGAGATCCCGGTGTCGCGCGCGCAGACCAAACGCCTGCGCGAACTCTTCAAGCTGTAGGCACACGGCGCCATCGTCATGGATGTTCTTTGCTGCATCCTGGTGTACGCGGGATTGGTGAGTGCGTTTCCGGGATTTGTGTCGCTGGCGTGGCCGCTGAGATTCCTGGGAATCACGAATCGCGGTGCCGGCGCAATCGTGTTTGCGAGCGGCGCGGCGGTGGCCCTTGCGGGATTCCTGCTGCCCGCCCCGGAAAAGCGCGCCTCAGCCGTTGAATCGCATCTCGATGATTTCATTCCTGCGTATCAATTTCGGGAGTTTCATGAAGTTCGTGTGCAGCGGCCGCGCGAGCGGGTCTACGCCGCGCTTCTGCAGGTGCGCGCGGACGAAATTCTCTTTCTGCGCACCCTGGTGTGGATTCGCCGCGGCGGCGCGGAGGGCCCGGAGAGCGTGCTGAACCCGCGCGGGGATTCGCCGATTCTGGACGTGGCTCTGCGCACCAGTTTTCTGAAGCTCGCTGAGGAGCCGGGGCGCGAAATTGTGATTGGGACGCTGGTGGCCGTTCCGCGCGGCTGGCGCCCGAAAGGCGCGCCCACTGTGGATGGGTATCGCAAACTCTTCGGCGAGCCGGGTTTCGCTCCGGCGGTGATGAATTTTCGTCTCGAAGACGCGGGCGCCGGCGAAACGCGCGTCACTTCCGAGACGCGCATCTTCGCCGCGGACGCGGCGACGCGGCGCCGGTTCGCCGTCTACTGGCGTTTGATTTATCC
>DASPOW010000170.1:0-3131 GCA_035625855.1 Candidatus Methylomirabilota bacterium
AGAATGGCCGCGGCGCTGAAACCGGGATTTCGCGAGAGAACCCGCGCGGAGTAACGGAGGTCGCCGAAGAAATCCTCGAGCGCGCGGAAACACCACAGGCCACGCGCCGTTTCTTTCGCGCGAGCGACGTTGCCGAAGGCGCGGCGTGCGGCGTGGCGGGCTTCTTCGGGGCTCATGCCGCCAGCGAGGTTCTGTGCTTCGCGCTGCGCCAGGTGGAAGGCAAGTTCATCCTCCAGATCGGCGTCCAGCCGGCGGCGCTGCGCGAGCGCCTTGAGCCGCAGCCAGAAGCCGCGCATTCGTGATTCACCCATGGTGTCTCCTCTAAGCGGTCTGCATCAGACGGGCAATGGCTCCCGTGAGGCGGCGCCACTGCTCGGTTTCGGCAGCCAGGTGCTTTCTACCCGCGGCGGTCAGCGAATAATACTTGGCACGGCGATTGTTCTCCGAAGTGCCCCATTCCGCGGCGAGCAGGCCGCGCAGCTCGAGGCGATGAAGCGCGGGGTAAAGGGCACCTTCTTCAACGCGCAGAACGTCGTTCGACGAAGCATGGATCCATTCAGCGACGGCGTAGCCGTGACGCGGTCCGCGCGCCAGAGCCTTGAGAACCAGCATATCCAAGGTTCCCTGGAGCAATTCGCCTTCCCTGCTTTCCTTCACGGATTGAGCGCCCCCAGACCCATAAGACGTTTATGGGAAGGAAGCGTTTCCGAGAAAAAGCCGGGGCTCCCGGCGCTGCGAGCGGCGCCGGACGTCGCGAGCGTCCGCGGCCGATTGCGCCGCGCCGGGCATTGGGGCATGATTTGCGTCAACTGGACGCCGGTGGCGGCCGGATCCGGAAATTCCAGGTGAGCAAGGAGAAACGCGAAATGAGGAAGCCAGGCTGGCTGTTGGGTGCGGCTGCGTGCGTGTGTTGTCTTGCGGCCGCGGCGCTGCTCGCGCAGGAGAAGAAGGCGGGTGGCGCGGGGGACCACAGAATCATTCACTATGGCGATTTGAAATGGACGCCGATCATGAAGGGCTGTGATCTCGCGCCGGTTTCCGGCGATCCCGCCGCGGAAGGCGGACAGTTCGTCCTGCGCATCCGCTGCGTGGATGGAGCCAAGATACCGCCGCACTGGCATCCGACGGACGAAAACGTGACCGTGCTGAAAGGAACGTTCCTGGTGGCCATGGGCGAGAAATTCGACGAGAGCAGGTTGCAAACGATGAACCCGGGAAATTTCGTAACCGTCCCGAAGGAGATGCGCCATTTCGCTGCGTGCAAAGGCGAGACCATCGTCCAGGTTCACGGCGCCGGACCTTTCAAAGTGAACTGGGTGAATCCGAGCGAAGTCGAGCCGCCCGCAGCGCCGGAAAAAAAGAAGTAGCTCGCCGCAGCAGGAGAAGCCGTCGCGGCGGCGTGCCGCGCCGTGAGCGGGCATGTTAAACTTTTCTCCGCAGACCCGCGAAGGCGGGACTGCCGGAGCGTGGAACTTCGGGCTCTGTGCAACGAGGTCCCGCGAACCCCGCCAGGCCCGGAAGGGAGCAACGGTACCGGGAACGCCTCGGGTGCCGCGGATCACCCGAAGTTCCTCGCGTCGTTAAGGACGCCATTCGAACCGGAGAAGAGGACCCGCAGCAGGCCAGAGAAGCCAACGGAATAGCTCCATGACCTACCAGGTGATCGCCCGCAAGTACCGCCCGCAAAGATTCGAGGACCTTGTCGGCCAGACGCACGTAACCGAGACGCTGGCGAACGCGATTCGCCTGGACCGCGTGGCGCACGCGTACATTTTTTCGGGCGCGCGCGGCGTGGGCAAGACCACGGCGGCGCGCATCCTGGCGAAGGCGCTCAACTGCGAGAAAGGAGCCACGGCCGAGCCGTGCGGGAAGTGCGCCTCCTGCATGGAGATCGCCGCCGGCAATTCGCTGGACGTCATCGAGATTGACGCCGCCTCGAACCGAGGCATCGACCAGATTCGCGAGCTGCGCGAGATGGTGCGCTATGCCCCGGCTGCGGCGCGCCGCAAAATCGTCATCCTCGACGAAGCGCACATGCTCACGGAGGAGGCGTCGAACGCGCTGCTCAAGACGCTGGAGGAGCCGCCGGAACGCGTCGTCTTCGTCATGGCGACCACGGCGCCGGAAGACCTGGCGGACACGATTCGGTCGCGGGCGCAACATTTTCACTTCCGCACGCTGACCTTCCAGGAGATTTCCGGCCGCCTGCAGGAAATCGCCGCCAAGGAAGGACTACAGATCGAGCCGGGAGCCATCGCGGTGATGGCCCGCGCCGCGGAGGGAAGCCTGCGCGACGCGCTTTCCCTGCTGGAGCAGGCGCGGGCGTTCTGCGGAGAGAAAATCAGCGACCAGCAGGTGCGCGAGCTGCTGGGAATCGTGCCGGAAGAAGTTCTCGACGAACTCGTCGGCGCGATCGCGGAAGGATCGGCGGAACGCGCGCTGGCACTGGTGCACCGCTTCCAGAAGGAAGGCCGCAACCTGCAGCACTTCTGCCGCGAAGCGATTCGTCACGTGCGCAACCTGCTGATGGTTCGCGTCGCGGGGGCGGATTCGGAACTCGTATCTGCTACGGCGGAACAGCGACCGCGCCTGGCGAAGGCCGCGGCGCTTTTTTCCGAAGAGGACCTGACCCGCTACTTTCAGATTCTGCTGCAGACGGACGACGACGTACGGCGAAAGCCGGACGAGCGGGTGCACCTGGAGATGGGGCTGCTGCGCCTGGTCAACGCGGCGCGGCTGGCTCCGCTCGAGGAATTGCTGGGTGAGGTGCGTGCCGGAACCGGGAGCGCGGGCGGCGCCGGCGGCGGGGGTTCGCGGGCGCGGGAGGCGACAGCAGGAGCAGCAGGTTCTTCGGCGGCGGCAACCGTTCGCGCCGACGCGGTGCCCGCATCGCCGCGAAACGCAGCGGCCGCTGCAACGGCTCCTACGGGGACGCCGCTGACGGAAGCGCGCGCCCAAGGTGAAGCGCAGTCCACGAAGCCGGGCAACGGAAGCATGGCAGTCACCGGCATCGCGCCAGAAGCGGTGGTGGAAATCAAGTCAGCAATTCAAGCGGAGAAGAAATTCCTCGGGGAGCTTCTCGAGCACGTGCGGCGCTGGGAACTGGAAGGCGCGGAGCTGCGGCTTTTCTT
>DASPOW010000171.1:0-4437 GCA_035625855.1 Candidatus Methylomirabilota bacterium
TATCGCGGTCACTCGGCCGACCGCGCCGCTGTCTGCCCCGCCCGTGCAACGGCTTGCCCCGCCGGGGCATCGAGAGACGGGGGTGTATAATCACCGGAATATGAAAACCACACTGGCTCGATCTCTCGCGATCGTTGCGTCTCTTCTCCTCGTGTTTCCAGCGCCGGATTGGGCGACTTGCGGAGGTGGTGGCGGCGGCGGCACCGGCGGCATGGGTGGCTCCATGAACGACCAGGCCTACAAGGTGCCGTGGAAAATCATTCAGTCCAGCGACGCGCCGGGGCCCGGCCTCGCTGTCTTCTGGTTGCCCTCCTCCCAGGCGGAACTCGAAAGGTCCAGCCTGCTCTATTCGCGGGTCCTTTCCGCTTACTCCCAGCAGTGCGTCACCATGGGCATCGTGGACTCGCGCACCGCTCTCGGGCAGAGGGTCGGCGGCGGCGCGAAGCTGCCCATCGCCGTGCTCGCGGATACCGACGGCAAGACCATCGCCCGCGCCGACAACAAGGACGGCTTCCTCAAGGTGGACCAGGTGGAAAAACTGGTCGAAAACGAGATGAAGCAGCGCGAGGACGGCCTCAAAAGCAAGCTCAAGGAAGCGCAGGCCAGCGCCAAGAGCGGCAACCGGGACCAGGCCGTCGCTCTCTACCGCTCCGTTCTTACCCAGAAGTGCATGTTCCCCGGCAAGGCCAAGGACGCCGCCAAGGAACTGAAAAAACTCGGCGTGGACGACGTCGGCACGATCTTCGACGGGCCGGTGCTCGACCACGCCAGGAGCGCGCGGATTGACCGCATCATGAGCCGCGGCCTGCACGCCGAAATGAAGGACAACTACGCCGAAGCCGAACGCCTCTACACCGAAGCCCACAACCTGGATCCGGCAGACGCGGTTCCGCTCCGCTACCTCGGAGAACTCTACCGCCACCACATCGGCGACTGGGACCGCGCCCGCGCCGTTTTCCAGCAGATTCTGGACCGGCCCGCCGACCCGCTCTCGCGCGCCGTCGCGCTGCACGGCATCGGCAAAATGACCATCCACGAAGGCGACTTCAAAAAAGGCCTCGCTCTGATGGAAGCCTCGCTGAAGGAATACCCCCTGGCGCTCGCCAACCGCAACCTCGCCGTCTATTGGAACTCCGAGGGCGACACCGCCCGGGCCGATTACTACACCCGCGAGGCCCTGAAGCTCGATCCCAAGGATCCCTTCAACCTGGTCTTCGCCGCGGCGTTTCTTGCCGGCAACGGCCACGCCGAGGAGGCCCTGAAAGTCGCGCGCGAAAATGAAAACCTGATGCCCGCTTCTTACAACCTCGCGGCAATCTACGCGCAGGCCGGGCAGAAGGAAAGGGCGCTGCAACTGCTCAGGCGCCACTTTTTCGAGTACGAGCGGACCCAGTCCGTGCGCAGCAAGGAGATGATGGAGGCGCGCGTGGACGCCGTCTTCGTTTCGCTTTACGACGATCCCGCGTTCATCGCCCTCACCAGCGGCGCCGACGGGAAGCTTATGCCGTCGAAGCCGATGAAGGCGGCTGCGCAAACCGCAAACTAGTTCTTCTCCTGGTCCGGCGGCGCGGCCGGTTGCGCAAAACCCGCGAGAAGGCGCCGCGCTGTTCCGGCAGCCGCAAGAGTTCATGGCGGAGCCGGAACACAGGACCGCGGCGCTGCCGGGATTTGAATGCCCAATGGACTCTTGCGCGGCCGCAAGGCGCAGGTCAACGTCCGGGCGCGCGGCGGCGGCGCGGCGGTCGCGGAAGCTTAGGCGGACGAACGCCGCGGAGCACCGCAGTCGCAACCGGAACATATTCGAGCTGGTTTTCCGCGCGCGAACAGCGCAGAAGCAGCCCGCCGCGGCTCATGTCCCCGCGCCCGACAAAAGCGCCGGGGAACAGGAGGCGCCGGCCGAAGACTTGCACGAGAGGAGCGACGTATTTCGGCGTCGCGATGCTTCCGAGCAGAATGACCTGGGTGTCCGGCAGGAGCTCTTCCAGGAGGAGCCGCGCATCGCGCACAAGAGGCGCGAGGTAACGCTCGTCGTCGAGACTGACCCGCGCGGACGCCATTTCAGCAAGGTCGGCGAGGGTGACGACAGCGTCCGGGGAATCGAAACGCGCCAGGCGCAAGTGACAAACAAACCCTTTGGACTGGGCGCTAGCCGACAGCGCGGCGCGATTGGCGCTTCCTAGGCGGAACCTTGGCGCCTTTCTTGCGGGCTTCGGAAAGGCCGATGGCGATCGCCTGTTCCCGACTCCTTACGCGCCCGCCCTTGCCACCCCTTCCGGAGAGCAGCGTGCCCTGCTTCCTCTTGCGCATGGCTCTCCGGACACTCTTCGCGGCGGCCTTTCCGTACTTGGTCATATTCCCCTCCTTGCCAAGACCATTCTGCGCCAGACGGCACGGTTCTAACGAGCGGTGAAATTCACGACAGGATTCGGGCGACCTTCCTCAAATCGGCAATGAAACGAGCCATTTCTTCGCGGCTCACGCTCGTCAGAATGCTCCCAAATGAGCGAGACGTGCCAGGAGAAAGATCCCGGAGGGAGACGCTGCCCGGCTTGACAAGCAGGAAGGGGCTGAGTCAGAATGCGCAATAGGCGAATAAAAAGCGAAAATGAGAGGCGCCGCCTTACGCTCTTCCCTGAAATCCGCACTCCGCGGACGCGTTTCCGCGCCCTTCGTCTACCGCGATCGCCGCTATGCAGAAACGGTGCCCAGCGGGATCGCGGAAATCGATTCGCTGGCAGGCGGTCTGCCGCGCGGGTGCCTGACGGAGATTTGCGGCCCGCCATGCTCGGGCCTCACGAGCGTTTTGCTGTCGGCGCTGGCGGAGCGAACCGCGCAAAGAGACGCCTGCGCCCTGGTCGACGGCCGCGACGCCTTCGATCCCCCGGCGGCGGAGGCCTCGGGCGTGCGACTGAAGAACCTTCTGTGGGTGCGCTGCAAAAACATGGAGCAGTCGCTGCGCGCGACGGATCTGCTTTTGCAGGGGGGAGGGTTCGGGCTGATCGCGGTGGACTTGAGCGATATTCCGCCGGAAACCGTGCGCTGCGTGCCGCTGAATGCGTGGTTTCGTTTCCGGAGGTCGGTGGAAAACACGGCCACGATCCTGCTGCTGCTGGAACAGGAACCGCACGCCAAAACCTGCGCTTCCCTGGTTTTCGGGCTGAGGGCGGATTCAGCGCGGTGGAGCGTAACCGCGGAAGTTTGCGGGACGGGGCCGCACCCCGGCTCGAGCCTGCTGGATGGATTCAGCATCCACGCCAAGGTTCTGAGCGCGCGGATCAAGCTCGCGGCGGACATTTCCGCGCATCGTTTCGCGCTGCCCGGCGTTCCGGACGACGCGGACGCGGTTTTTGAAGCAAACACGACCTGGAATTTTGCGGATCCCCGTGCCGCAAAACCCAAGCCTAAGTAACGAAAGCGGTTCGAGCGTTTTCGATTCCATTTGACCCGGGGCCTTATGGCTTTTGCCGCGATGCATATTCCCGATTTTTCCATTCAGGCCGTGGCGCGCCTCGAACCCGCCTTGCGCGGCGCGGCCATCGCGCTCGTGGAGGGAACTCCGCCGGTGTGGAAGGTGACGGCCGCCAACCGGGCGGCATTCAGGGCGGGGGTCGAACTGGGCATGACGCGAACGCTGGCGGAGCAGCTGGGTTCGGCGCAGATCCGCGCGCGGGCGCCCGCGCAGGAAAAAGCGGCTCATGCGGCGCTGCTGGACTTCGGCTGGGCGATTTCTCCGCGCGTGGAAGACACGGCGCTCGATACGATTGTTCTCGACCTTGCCGGGCTTTCTTCGCTCTTCGGGAGCGACGAAGCGATTGCCGCACGGCTCGCACACCGAGTTTCCCTGTTTGGACTGACCGCACAGATTGCCGTTGCGTCGAATCTGGAAGCAGCCATTCATGCGGCGCGCGGATTTCCCGGAATTACGCTGATCGCCCGCGGCGAAGAAGCGAAATGCCTGGGTTGTCTGTCCATTCGCGCGCTGAATCCTTCCGCCGAGATTTTTGAGACTCTGCAACTCTGGGGCGTGGCCACCTGCGCGGAGCTGGCGGCGCTGCCTTTGCCGCAGCTTTCCGAACGGCTGGGACAGGAAGGCGTGCAACTGCACCGCTGGGCAAGAGGGGCCGGAGCGCGCGCGATGGCGCCGGCCGAACCGCGCGTGACTTTTGAAGAAGAGATGGAGCTGGAGGAGTCCGTCGGCGAACTGGAGCCCTTGTCTTTTTTGCTGGGCCGCCTGCTGGACGGACTTTGCGCGAGGCTGGCGGCGCGTTCGCTGGGCGTTCACGGCGTTTCGGTACGATTCCATCTGGATCCGTGCGGCCGGAAGGATTTGCAGGTTCGGAACGACAAATCCCGCGAGAAAAGCGAATCCAGCATTTACGAAAAGAGTTTGACCTTGCCGGTGCCGATGCGGGATTCGAAGCTGCTTCTGACTTTGCT
>DASPOW010000172.1:0-7782 GCA_035625855.1 Candidatus Methylomirabilota bacterium
CCGGCCAGGTTCAGGTCAAGAGCAATGTTCAGACGCAACTCGACGTGCAGCTCAACCCGAGAAGTGTGCACACCGCGTGGGCGGAGGTTCGCTCGCAGCCCCCGGGCGCCGAAATCGTAATCGACGGTGTGGCCAGCGGACAAACAACGCCCGCCCGCGTGAAAACCACAGCCGGAACTCACCGCGTGACCTTGGCGCTCAAGGGGTATCGTTCCACGATGCGAATCGTTGCCGTGGACGAAGGCCAGACCGTGCAGGTCGACGAAGCGCTTCAGCGTCCCCAATAGCCTCGCTCCAGGATACCGTTTTTGTAACGATTCTACCCACGATCCGGAGTTTAGTTCTGGTACCAATTCAATTAGCTGCTGAAAATAAGCAAGTTAATGCTCCGAAGCGCGGCGGGAGGATTGCTCTCAGTTGGCTTGGCAGAGGACTGCCCCGCGGACGCCATGGAGCGACGTCGCCCTTCGGACCCACCGGGGCATAAGTGGGCAGCAATCGAGGTTTTCTTTGGTTCTGCGAGCCATATTGCCAATCAACAGAACCGGCGAAAAGTCGGTCCCCGGAGCCAAGGCTGAGGGTACTCCGGAGGATCCGATCAAAACCGTTGCAGCACAGCCGCTCCGTGCGTTCGATTCTGCGGAGCGCCAGGCGTTGTTCGCCCGCGCGCAAAGAGCGCTGCGCTCTTTTCAGGTGCTCCTCAGCGCCTCCCGGCTTTACCAGAAGGGGCATCCGCGCACCATCGAAGCGCTGGACCAGACCTATGACGAGCTTCTCAGCGTTGCGGACAGTCTGAACGGGCTGGAACTTCGCATTGAGCCGGCGGGACTCCTCCTTCCGAAGCTCAGCGAGACTCCTTTGCCGGACGTGCGGGGCGAATTGGCCACTCTGGCTGCGGACTTGCGTCGCGCGGGAATCCATTCGCTGCTCTTCGCGAGGAAGTTTCATGTAGGCGAACTGGACACGCTCACGCATCTCATTCACAAGGCCGCGACGCGCCCGAGAGAGAATGCGTCCAGCGCGGCCGGCGGCTGGCCTGCGCGCTTGTCGGAGCACCGCGTGGAAGGCATTGACGTCAACGTTTCCAGGGAGCGCCAGGTGGACACCGTCCTGGCCAGCCTGATTGCCGCGATGGTGGCCTTCGGTGGCGGGACGCCTCGCGACGCCGCTGACGAAACGCCCATCCGCCCGCCGGCCATCGGCGACATCTTTGCGCTGCTGAAGCTGCTTGCCCGGCTCACCCCGCCGCTGGATATTGCCCGCGGGCTTGCTCCGGACGAAGCGGCTCGGGCCATTCACGCGGCGCTTGAGCAGGCGGACAAAGAGACCGTCCGAACTCTGTTGAGCGCGGTTTCTCAATACGGTCCGCGCGAGGGCGAGCGCCCGCAGCCCTATCTCCTGCGGCTGTCCGAGTTGCTCGTGCTGGAGTTCCTCGCCGCGGAATTCGCGGCCGGCTCGCTTGCGCCGTCGGCGATCGTGCCTACGGTGAAGCGCCTCGGCGCTGAGCTCGTCGCCGGAGGCGGCTACACGGGCCCCCACTCGTCTCAGCACCTTTCCTCGCTGTCCGCGGAGTGGGCCAGGGAGACCCATGCGGAACAGGTCGCGGAGCGGTTCTGGGCGGAGTTGACCCCGCGCGAAAGATCCCTGACTCTTCGTGGCCCGGAGGTATGGTGCGTGCCGATGAGCGCCCTGCAGCGCGCTCTGCGCCAGCTTGCCGATTCGGGAGCGGACGCGCCGCGCCGCGAAGCGCGAAACATTGTCCTGAACTACGTCCGTTGCCTCGGACTTCCCAACCCGGAGGCACGCCGTGCCGTAGCGGTCGGGCTTGGCGAAATGGCTCCCATCCTGGAATCGCTTTGGCCCAACCAGTTTCCCGAGGATTTGAGCGGCGGCGCCATGAAGGCTCTCCAGAAGGAAGGCGTCCCGGAGATTGCCGCGCTTCTCGCCGCGTTTCTCGAGAACATCGGCCGCACGGCCGTCGCTCGGGGCGACTATGCCGGATTTGAAAGCATCCTCCTGGGGTTGGAAAGCGCCCCGCAGGATGCGGCGCACGATCACCTGAAGGCGCTCGCGCAGCGCCTTGTCTCTCAGGATCGCTGGCTTTTGCTTGTGGACGCCAGCTTGGCGAATCGCCCGCTCGACCCGGTTTTGCCGCGTTTGCTGCAGCGGGACCCGGAACGCCTGCTCGACCGCCTCACGCTGCTGCTCACGGAAACCCGCGGCCAGGAGCAAGTTCCCGCCATGGCTCGTCTTCTCCGCGCCATCGGCGTGCCGGCCCTTGGGCTCCTCGAAACGCGGCTCTATGAGGCGCGGCGCCAGCGGGTGATGTCCGCCATCAAGCTCCTCGCCGCTGCGGACCCTGACCGGTTGCTGCGCGCTCTGCCTCGCGCCATCGCAAGCTGGGAATGGAACCTCCAGGATCTTGCAGTTTCGGAACTTTCGCGGCCGGCAAACTCGCCCGCCGCATCGAGCACCGCCTTCGTGTTCTCGGCGATTCTCGCGGAAGTCCACCCGCTCGTCGTGCCCATGATGATTGATCAAATCGGTGTGGCGCAGGAAAGCACGGCCGTTCCCACGCTCATGGAAATCGCCGCCGGCGAGCTGGAGGTTTTGTGCGACGTCTTCGTGCGCATCAAGGCCATCGAGGCGCTGGGCCGCATGCGCGCCGTCGAGGCCCTGGACCTGCTGCGCGAACTTGCCGAGAAGCGTGACGGGTTGTCCTATGCCGAGCCTGCGGGCTTGCGTGCCGCCGCCGGGGAGGCGCTGGCGCTGATTGAAAACCGGCCGTCGGCGGAACGCGTTCGCGCTGCGTATGAAACGCTCGAACAGGTCGCGCGCCCGTTCGCGGTTCAGCGCCGTTACACGCGCATCCCGCTTGACTCTCCGCTCTCGGCGCAGATCGAAGGCCCGCAAATGGCCACCGCGCGCGTGCGCACCATCAGTCTCGGCGGGGCTTATCTGCAGTCGAGCCGCCGCCTCGCCGTCGGCGATTCCATCAAGCTGAACATTCGTTCCGGCTTGCGCAAGATTCAGTCCACGGCCGTGGTCCGCAACCTCGGGCCCGACGGAGGCGGCATCGAATTCGTCCACATGAAAGACGACGACCGCGAGAAGCTCCGCCGCCTCGTGCAGCGCCGCCTGCACTCCTAGCCGCTACAAAATTCCTGCCGTTCCCGGTAAAGTAGTCCATACCGTTTCCCGCGATTCTGTGGGAGAGCCGAATGAGCACTTGGATCGCCGCCGGCGCGGCTGCCGCTGTACTTTTTCTGTTGTTCTGGCAGCTCGGGCAAGCCCTGCAACTGCGCCGCCGGGAAGAAGAAACGCAAAACAGGATGCAGCAGCTCCAGCGGGACCTGCAGACCCTCGCCGGCCAGGCGCAGGCGTTCAGCCAGCAGATCGGGCAGATGGGTCAGCTCGTCGGTCAGAAGATGGACTCCGTCACCCAAGCCCTGCACAAGGGAGTGGCAGACTCCGCCCAGATTACGGCGCAGGCCCAGGCCGCGATGAGCGGCGAACTAAGGAGCTCCCGCGACATGCTGGCGCGAGTGCAGCTGCAGCTTGGCGAGTTCCAGGAAGCCGGCCGCGGAATGTCTCAGGCGACGCAGAAGCTGCAGGAGATTCTGGGTGGCGCCAAATCGCGCGGTCAGCTCGGTGAAGTAACGCTCGAACGCCTTCTCGAAGACTCCCTTCCTTCTTCTCAGTACTCGATGCAGTACCGTTTCTCAAGTGGCGAAACCGCGGACGCCGTGGTCCTGCTCCGCGATGCCAAGCGCCTGGCCATTGATTCAAAGTTCCCGCTCGACGCCTACCGGCGTATGGCCGCCGAGGGTGACGCCGCTCGCCGGGACTTCGCGACCGCGATAAAGAGCCACGTGGACGCCATCGCGAAGAAATACATCGTGCCGGAGGAGGGCACTCTCGACTTCGCGCTCATGTTCGTGCCTTCTGAGAACGTGTACTACGAGCTACTGGTTGCGGACAGCAAGGGCCAGCCCATGCCGGATTATTGCCGCGAGCGGAGGGTCATCGCCGTTTCACCGAACACGCTTTATGCCTACCTCTGCGTGATCGCGATGGGTTTGCGCGGATTGCAGATTGAAGAAGACGCGCGCCGACTCTACGCCAATCTCTCCGGAATGCAGCGCCAGATGGAGAAGTTCGCAGAGGTCTTTGAGACACTGGGCAGCCATCTGAAGAACGCGCAGCAGACGTATGGCGCGGCCGACAAGCAGCTCGATAAGGCCGAAAATATCCTCGGCAACATGCTCGCGCCCGCTGGAGAGCAGCCCGACGTCGCAGCCGAGAGCGAGCCGACGCTTTTCCCCGCGCGTAGCGCGAACTCCGGCAGTTGAGGCGGCGCCGGCGCGCCGGCGCGCAGCGGGACCGTTTCTACGGGGTTAGGGTCTTGCCGAAACGTAGGTTGGAACGAGCCGGATGCTGATCAGGAAAGAACCCCGCGTGCGGCCCGTCACCTTGAAGCGTGCCGTGTTTTCCGCTCCGCCGCTCGACGTTGCGCGCACGGGATTGCCTCCCTCGAGCTCGGCGATTTCCGGCGCGAGGTTGCGGGCTTCGAGCAGCAGCCGCGCATCGCTTCCCGTAATGCGCACCAGGAGTTCACGGCTCTCCCGCGGAGCCAGAGGCGCCGCAGAGGCTTGCAGCTGGAGCGCCACAAAGGTCACCGTGATGGATGAAGCTCCCCGGTTCCCGCAGGCCAGCGTCACTCCCTGTGGCCCCGGGAGCATTCCTTCGGGTGGTAGCACGACCAGGGAAAGCGAGGACGCCGCCAGCACCAGTCCGGGCTGCCCTGCAATCATTACCCGGTTTGCGTCCGCCACGTTGCAGAAACCTGATCCGTTCAGCTCGAAACGGTCCCCGGCCGACGCGAAACGCGGCGCGCTGCGAATCACCAGCGGCGGATCCACGCCCTGCGCGGCCTCGACCACTGTCAATGCCACCCGGCCGGGGCGCCCCTGAATGGAAGCAAAGACGGTTCCCGCAGCCGCCGGGGCCGTGAACATTCCCCGGCCGGTCGCATCCGTCGTAACCTGGGCGCCGGTTGTGAACACCACGTGTGCGCCCGGTGTCAGCCGTCCGTTTACGTCCAGCACCGCCAAAGTGCCGGGTTCGCCTGCCGTCACGCGCCGCGGCAGGATCAGCATCCGGCCCGGGGATGGCGCGGGAGCTTGCCCGGCTGTAGCGGGCAGGAGGCAGAGCCCCACTCCGACGAGCGCGCTGGCCCGAGCGGCCCACTTGGGCAGAAGAGTCACAGGGCGATTGTAGTGGAGAGCCGGCCTCCCACAAAACGCCGGTCGCTGCCTCCTGCGACCCCCGAAAAAGACGCTTAAATGTGAGTAACTAGTTGTGCCCAGTCCATTGAGGCACCCAAGCCGGTTTGCTAGGTTGGATTGCGGGACAGTGGGGTAAGTGTCGTCCTAAGGCGTACGAGTTCCAAGGGCTTAAAAGCCAACCCAACGGCTTCACTGGAAGCCCGGAGCGCTGGACAACCCCCTGGCTGGAGCAGCGGAGCACAGACGAGTGCGCATTTCGAGCGGCGGCAGCACCGACGTCGGGCGGGTGCGGTCCAATAACGAAGACAGTTATCGGATCGTCGAACCCCTCAATCTTTTTGTGCTTTCCGACGGCATGGGCGGCGAAGCCCACGGCGAAGTCGCCAGCGCCATCGCTGTGGACACCATCGCGGACCACTGTCTCGAAGCCGCCGCCGACCACGACGCGCCGTTTCACGGCCAGCCGCTCGTCGGCTGGAGCGACCACACCAAGAGGCTCGCCAGCGCGGTCTACCTTGCCAATCAGAAAATCTTCGCCGCCGCGGACCGGAGCGAGGAGCGCCACGGCATGGGAGCTACCCTCACCGCGGTCTGGATCGGCGGCAACCGCATGAGCCTTGCTCATGTCGGCGACAGCCGCGCTTACCTGCTGCGTTCCGGCAACCTCCAGCAGTTGACCACCGACCACTCGCTCGTCGCCGAGCAGGTGCGCCGCGGGATTCTTTCCGCCGCTGAAGCCGAACGCAGCGACATGCAGAACGTCCTTCTCCGGGCGCTCGGCACACAAGAGGAGGTCGAGTTCGAGACGGACGAACACCAGTTGATTCCCAACGACGCGCTGGTGATTTGCTCCGACGGCCTGACCCGCATGGTGACCGAGCCCGAAATCGCCGGAACCCTGCAGGCCGAGACCGACCCGCAGAAAGCCGCGGAGCAGCTCGTCAATCTCGCGAATGAAAACGGCGGCGCCGACAACATCACCGTCATCGTTGTGCGCCTCGAACCGGATTCCTCGAAGTGGTTTTCCTGGCTGCGTGGCGGTGCGCGCAAGTCCAAGCACAACGGAAACAAGCCCGGAGGGCATTGAAATGGCAAAGCTCAGCCTGATGTTCGAAAACAAGCTCGTGAAGGAGGTTCCGGTGGGCTCGCGCCCGGTCGGCATCGGCCGCGCCCCCGACAACGACCTTCCGGTGGACAACCTCGCGGTGTCCAACTACCACGCCCGCGTCTACTTCGAGGCGGGAAAGCTCGTCGTCGAGGACCTTGACAGCCTGAACGGCACGTTCGTCAACGATCTTCGCGTCGAGCGCGCCACCCTGCACGACGGCGACTCCATTTATGTCGGCAAACATCACGTCAAGGTGGACACCTCCGGAGACGCGCCGGTGCCCTGGGATTCCGGCCGCAAAGCCGCCGCTCCGCGCATCAATGAAACGATGGTGCTGGACACCAAGGCCCGCCGCGAAATGCTCCAGCAAGCCGTGGCCATCGGAGAGAAGCCGCAGTTTGCCCCGGGCCGCGCCAAAATCGCCACCCTGATCGTTCTGGGAGGACGCACCGCGCAGAAGGAATACGTGCTCACCAACAAGCTGACGGTCATCGGCAAATCCGCGATGGCCACGGTGCGCCTCAAGGGCTGGTTTAAGCCGCAGGTGGCGGCCCAGATCAACCAGCGCGACGACGGCCACTACCTCGGCACCGGCGACAAGATCCCCTCCGTCAACGGCAAGCCCATCACGTCTCCCGTGCGCCTGAACGACGGCGACGTCATCGAAGTGTGCGGGGTAAAGCTGAATTTTATCGTCCGCGAATAGGCGCACCGGCCTGTGCGGCGCGGGCGCGCCGGAATCGCAGTGCTCCGCGTAACTTGCAGATTCCTTTCGATAAATTACGCCAAGGCAACCCGCGCGCCTCGCGCGAATTCCAATCATCGTGCGGTGCGGGCATGTGCGTCGGGACGCGGCCTGACTTGGTCGGCGGAATCTGAAGCTGCTGCGGAGTCGATTTCCGGCGCACGCGGTCGAGAGTTGTCGTTCACTGTTTGTGGCGGTTTCGATCTGGCTTCGGGGGGATTGCCGCCACAATTCCCGCAGAGTACAATTTCCGCCACTGTGAAATAGCTCCGGTGAGTTGCCCGGATTTCCAGGTGTCCGCGCGCGAGACTAGGCAGAACGACGATGCGCAGGAATTTTCATCGAGCAATTCCAGCCTTGCTCCTCGCGGGGCTCGTGTCGGTTGCCGCGCCGCCCTGCCGGGCCCAATCGGACGTCAAGCTGTACGAGAAGCGCTACGCACTCGTCGTGGGGATCGGGACGTACGAGAACAAGCATCCCGACAAGAAATCCTGGCCCTCGCTTCCGAACGCTAAAGGCGACGCCGAATCCGTCGCAAAGTTACTCGGGAAAATGGGTTTTGAAGTGACTACGTTGTACAACGAGGATGCCGACCGAAAAGGCATCATGAGCAAGTTGAATTGGTTCGCCAAGAATCTCGG
>DASPOW010000173.1:0-3688 GCA_035625855.1 Candidatus Methylomirabilota bacterium
AACTACGTGGAGATCGGAAAGGGCGAAGGGGCCAAACTGCTGTGCGGCGGGACCCGCCTGGAAGACGGGACACGCGCGAAGGGATGGTTCTACGCTCCGACAATCTTCGGGGATACGCGCGCGAACATGCGAATCGCGCAGGAAGAGATTTTCGGACCGGTGGTCTCGATCATCCCGGTGGAGAACCTCGAGGAAGGACTGGAGGTCGCCAACGGCGTGGTGTACGGGCTTTCGGCGGCCATCTACACGCGCAACGTGAACCGGGCGTTTGAGGCCGCGAGGGACCTGTACACGGGGATCGTGTATGTCAACGCACCGACGATCGGGGCGGAGACGCACCTGCCGTTTGGCGGCACGAAGCAAACGGGCAACGGACACCGTGAGGCGGCGATCACGGCGGTCGACTTCTTTACGGAATGGAAGACGGTGTACGTGGATTATTCGGACCGGCTGCAGCGGGCGCAGATCGACAACAATTGAGCGCCCCGCGCTACCGGGCGGTGCGGCTCATAAAGAGCGGGCGTCCTTGTCCAGAATGGTGTAATTAAGGAAGCGATCGCTGTTCTTTCCGCAGCGCCAGGCACAAAGAGAGTCATGAAAGCGTTGAGGAGTGTTGCGCTTGTCGTCTTCGCAGCCTCGCTGGTGGCTGCTTCGGCGCAGGAGTCTCCGGATCCGGTCGCGACACTGGGGCGCATCGGCCAGCGAGTGCTTTACGACCTGGCGACTCTGCCGCGCTACACCTGCGTGCAAAGCATTACCCGGACATATTACGACGCTCCGGCGCGGGTCCACAGGCCCACATGCGCCAAGCTGATCGAGGAACAAAAAACACGCAAGCATGAGTTGCGGGTTTCCGGCTGGGACCGCCTGCGCCTGGACGTTGCGCTGGCCGAAAATAGGACCATTTTTTCCTGGGCGGGCGCGCCACGATTCAGCGACGACACGCTGGACAAGCTGGCGGGCCGGGGGCCGCTGGGAAGCGGCGACTTCGGCACGTTCCTTCACGAAATCTTCCTGCGCGGAACAGTGGTGTTCCGAGGCGAAGAGGTCGCCGATGGACGACACCTGCTCGACTATTCCTACGACATGCCGCTCGAGAGGAGTACCTACGGAGTCAAAGCGCACGACGGCTGGGCCCTTACCGCACACCACGGGAGCCTGGTTCTGGACCCGGAGGCGGCGGACATCATCAAACTGGTAGTGGAGACCGCAGAACTTCCGGAAGGCGTGCCGGCCTGTCAGGCAACCAGCGAAGTGACGTACGGACGCACGCCGATTCGCGAACGAATGATCCTGATTCCGCGCGAGACGCGCCTGCGCACGATTGACCGGCCGGGCAGCGAAGCGTCCAGCGTGACGCTCTTTGCGAATTGCCGGGAGTATGGAAGCTCCGGGCGGATGGTGTTGGACGAAACCGGCGGCGCGGGAGAGAACGCAGCGGAAGGGGCTCCGGCGCTTTTTGCGGGGACAGGACTTCCGGCCGGCTTGCGCTTCGATACGCGGATCGTGACCCCGATTGACTCCGACACGGCGGCCGCAGGTGACGAGATGGAAGCGGTGCTGCAGTCGCCCCTGCGCGATGCAAAGAAGGCGGTGATCGCTCCCGCGGGGACGCGCGTGCATGGGCGACTGATCCGGGTGGAGTACCTGGAGCGTCCCGTCGACCGCTTCGAGATCGCCGTGCGGATGGAGTCGATCGAGATCGGCGGAAAGAGGGTCGCGCTGCGCGCGACTTCTTACCCGCCGCGAGTGCGATACACCGTGCATCTTGACCCGGGCGCAGAGGCGTTATTGTCGCGGTTCCTGGATCCGTTCGACAGCGCAACGTTTTTCTTTCGCGCGGACCATTTGCGTTTGAAGCATCTGGATTCGGATTGGGTTACCGTGGATCCCGACACAGGCAAACCGAAGAACTGAGCCCTTCCGGTTACTTCGCGCCGCAACGGGCGCAAGGTAGAACCAGGCGGGCCCGGCGCGTTTGACGCAGCTTGACACCCTTCCTACAATGAAATCAGCCGCCCGAGGCGGGCTGCTGCCATGAAGAACGCGGCGCTGCAAGAGCGAAGAAACCGCCAGATTCTGGCGGACGTCGTCCGAACGTACATCGAGACGGGCGAGCCGGTGTCTTCGCGAGCCATTTCGAAGCGGTTCGAGGAGGCGCTGAGCACGGCCACGATCCGCAACATCATGGCCGATCTGGAGGACGCCGGTTTGCTGTACCAGCCGCACACTTCGGCCGGGCGGGTGCCGACGGCGGACGCATACCGGTTCTTTGCGCAGGAGATTGCCTCGCAGGCGCAAATCAGCCTAGAAGACCGCGAATGGATTCGCCGGGAGCTGGCCGGGGCGGAGAGCACGGCGGAAATCACCGAACGCGCGGGGCACGTGCTCGCCGAGGTGTCCAAGGGAATCGGGATCATCGTGTCGCCACCGCTGGCGAAGACGGTGCTGGAGCAGGCGCGGATGTGGCTGCTGCCGGACCGGCGCGTCGTGGTGGTGCTTATTTCGCCGGGGGGAACGACGAGGGACAAGATTTTGCGGCCGGAAAGACAGTTTACGCAGGCGGAACTCGACGAGACGGCGGAATTCCTGAACCGGAACTACAGCGGATGGACCGTCGAAGCGATTCGCGCGGACCTGCTGCAGAAACTGGTAAGCGAGCGCGAGCGGTACGACCGCATCGTGCGAAGCGCGCTCACGCTATGGGAACCGGCGGTTCTGGGCGACGAACCGGCGCGGCGCGTCCACGTGGAGGGCGCGGCGCAGATCGTGACGGCGCCGGGTTTTGCCAGCCAGGAGCAACTGCAGCAGCTGATCGCGGCGATCGAGGAAAAACACCGCTTGATCAGCGTGCTGAACGCGTGTATCGACACGCCGGAGCCGGTGCATGTGCAGATCGGCGTCAAGGAGATCGCGCAGGCGGGCGGCGAGAACCTGGCGCTGATCAGCGCGCCGTATCTGCGAAATGACGAGGTGCAAGGCTCGCTGGGGGTTCTGGGACCGACGAGGATGCATTACGAACGAGCGGTGACAGCGGTGGCGTACGTGGCGCAGCTTTTCACCGAAGCGTTGAGCAAGATCTAGGGCGGACTGGGCGACAGAGATGGCGGACGGGGAAGAGAACTTCAGAAAAAAAGACGCCGGCGACCGCGCGGCGGAGCTGGACGCGTCCAAAGAGGCGAGAGCCGTGGCGGAAGACGGCGAACGGGCGGAGGCCGATGTGGCGCGACTGGCCACGGACCTTGCGGAGCTGCAGCGCACGCTCGTCCGGCGGCAAGCCGACTTCGAGAACTACCGCAAGCGCGTGGAGAAGGAGCGCGGCGAGGACTCCCAGCGAACGATGGCGCGGGTGATCGAGGGTTTGATCCCGGTGCTGGACGGTTTCGAGCACGCGCTGGCGGCACACCGCGAGCCGGCCTACGCGAGCTACCGCCAGGGGTTCGAGCTGATTTACAAGCAGATGCTGGACAACCTCGGCAAGCTGGGGCTTCAGCGGCAGGACCCGGCGGGCGAGCGCTTCGATCCGCATGTTCACCAGGCAGTTGAGCGCGTGGAAACCGACAAGCACGCGGAGGGAACCATCCTGGAAGTGTTTCAGCCGGGTTATGTCTTCCATGGGCGCGTGTTGCGGCCGGCCCTGGTACGCGTGGCCGTGCACAAAGAGGGTTTCGCAAAACACGGAGTGAAT
>DASPOW010000174.1:0-2004 GCA_035625855.1 Candidatus Methylomirabilota bacterium
GAGGTGGGTCCCTGCGGGTCGCCATGATGCAGGAAAAGCGCACCTGCCGGAATGCGTACGACACCCAAGACGCGGTCCAGTGCCTGCGCCAGCATGCGCTGGATTTCTCCACCAACAAAACTGGACGTCGCCAGGTTCAGATTGGAGAGTGCCAGCATGTTGCGCTCGACTCGCCGCTTCTCTTCTTCGTACAACGCCATGACCATCAGAATCGCGACGAACGCGGCGGGTACCGCGGACATAGCCCACAAGCCGACCTGCTGCAGCGATTCACTGTCGCGCGCAACAATGAGTGAGAACTGCAGGATGGCCCAGCCGCCGAAGGTCACGGCCAACAAGCGCTCGGCCAGCGTTTCCTGGCGGCGGCTCTCCTGGAAGAAAACCAGCGACGTAGCGAAGAGAATCAGGGCCGTACCGACACCTGGCGGGACGCCAAGCCATGTCTTCCAATAGAGAAGCGCCCAAACGAGCACGGCCGCCGCAATCGATCCGGCTGCAAGCAGCCACGGCTCGCGCTGTGAATAAAGCTGCGCGCCCAGAAAGAAGAAAAGCGCGGCCAGCGCGAAAATCCACTCTCCCAGGGCAACGTGGATGGACAAGCCGTTCGCGGCGGGCAATGGAACGCGAGAGAGGAAATAGACGGAGAATAGCGCCCAGGCGGCCGTCCAGATAATCTGGTACGTCTGCCGCTTAAGGGAATAGAGATATGCAAAAAAGCCCGCCACAACGGCGGTGCCAATTAGCAAACCAAAGGCAATGAAACTCAAGTGAGTCACGAACTCCGCATCCGCCTACGGCCAACAGAAATGCGGCACGGGTCCGGCAAACGAAGCGAGGATCCCTTGGGCCGCAGGCATCTCCCGGCGCTGGCTGCACAGCATGCAGCCGCCAGCCAAAGTCCGATGAGACAAGTACTTCGACTATAGACCACGCGATTTTTGTCGAGCAAGCGTACGGCAGTACCATTGGCGTAAGAGATATTGCGGCGAAGAAAAAGCGAATACAAGCGCGAATGCGAGCCTAAGTTGATGCAGCCGTTGAGCTTCGGCTACACTGGCCGGCTCAGCTTTCGTCGCGAGCATCTCCAAGAGCATGACGCCGACTTCCAAAGGCAGTTCCACTGCGCCCCGCGTGCGTTTTGCGCCCTCGCCCACGGGCTACCTGCACGTTGGCGGGGCCCGCACGGCGCTGTTCAACTGGCTGTTTGCCCGGCGTAACGGCGGCGTTTTTATTCTGCGCATCGAGGACACCGACGCGGACCGCAACAAGCCGGAATTGGTCGAGGGCATTCTCGGCGGGCTGCGCTGGTTGGGTCTGCAATGGGACGAGGGGCCCATACACCAGTCGGACCGATTGGACATCTATCGCGCCGCCGCCAGGAAGTGTCTGGAGAACGGCAGCGCTTTTCTGTGTTATTGCCCCGCGGAGCGCTATTCAGGGGGCGATGCGGCGGAAGGCAGCGTCGAAGGGAACGTTTTGCGGCGCATCACACGCTGCACCTGTCGCGATGGGAAAGCGTCTTCAGCGGACAGCAAGCCGGCGATCCGGTTCAAGGTGCCGCTCGGCGGAAAGACCGTCTTTCGGGATGCCGTTTTCGGCGCCCGCGAATTCGCCAATGATGAAATCGAGGACTTCGTGTTGTTGCGTTCCGCGAAAGGTGACGAGCCGAGCGGGCTGCCCACGTATCAGATGGGTGCCGTCGTGGATGACCTTGAAATGCGCATTACACACGTGATCCGGGGCGCGGACCATCTCTCCAACACGCCCAAACAAGTGCTCCTCTATCGAGCGCTCGGGGCGGAGCCTCCGATTTTCGCGCACGTGCCGCTCATCCTCGGCCCGGACCGCACCAGGCTCTCGAAACGGCATGGCGCCACCAGTGTTTCGCAGTATCGCGACGAAGGCTTCCTGCCTGAGGCGTTTCGCAACTTTCTCGCGCTGCTCGGGTGGTCTGCCGGCGCCGACCAGGAGTTTTTGCGCACAAGTGAGTTGCTCGAAAAGTTC
>DASPOW010000175.1:0-6162 GCA_035625855.1 Candidatus Methylomirabilota bacterium
CGCGCCAACTCGAGCACGTCGAAGGAGTTCGCGGGCACGACCTCGCTCCGGCCGGCTTCGGCGGTCACGCGAAAACCGGCGGCCATGGCCAAGGCGCGTTCGACGCGACGCCGCATGCGAGCAATGTCAAAGAGAAAGTCCTCGTTCCCGGTGAGGTGCGTCGGGCAAGCCGATTCCCAGGAAGCCACCGTCCTGGCCGCCTCCGCCAGCGAATGGACCGCTGTGGGCCAGTCCAGTCCGAGCGCGGAAGCCCGCGCCGCGGCCAGCAGGCGATCCGCTTCAGCGAAAGCCTTGCAACCCTGCGGCCGGCTCTCCGTAATGGGCCGAATCAGCGTGGCCGGATCGACCGGGGTGCCGTCTTCCTGCAGGATGCCGATGGGCCGCCGCGAGAACGGCGAGTTCAAGAATGCGGCAATTCCCTGCGAGCGATGATTGGCGAAGGCGTCGATGCCCATCTCGCGCCACGTTTTGCCGTACAGCGGAGAAACGTCGTCGAGCGGCATGACGTAGCCCTTCGGTTTTTCGCTGAAGCGGTCAATCCCCAGCAGCCGCACGGGGTTTTCTTTCGTGCCCCAGACCGCCGCCGGCCCTTCGCCGAAATCCAGCGCCTGGGACTTGGGCAGCTTGAAGGCAGGGTCGGCAGCGAGCTGCACGGCCTTCGGGGTGAGGATTCCGGCGCTCTGGTGGTGCCCGTGGCCGCCGCGCACGCCGGCCCAGCCGTTGACCACGATGTTCGGGCGGAAGGTGCGGATGACGCGAACCATGTCCTCGAGCACCTGGTCGCCCCAAACGCGCATGGTTTCTTCGGGCGTTTTGGAGTAGCCGAAGTCGGGCGCGCGGGTAAAGAAGAGCTTCACTCCGTAGCCGCGCGTGGCAGCCAGCAGTTCCTGGGTGCGAATCAAGCCGAGCTGCGGGGCCTGCTCCGGCCCCAGGGCGTTTTGCCCGCCTTCACCGCGCGTGAGGGAAAGGAGGGCCACGTCGGCATGCAGGCCGCGCGCCAGGTAGGTCAGGACCATGGGCGGCTCGTCGTCGGGGTGCGCGGTCACGTACAGAATCCGCGTGGTGACGCGGGCGCTGTCAATGGCTTCGATTGTTTCGGGAAGGCCCGGGCCGGTGCCTGGCGCGGCCGGAAACTGCGAGGCCGTCCTCGCGCAAAACAGCAGCGCTGCTCCACAAACCATCGCTCCGCAAGCGATACTCCGGCGGATGGGATTCAAGCTGCCTCCCCTGGCTTCAACGCAAACGGCCATTCTCTCATCAGGCGCCCTCTCAGCAAAAACGCTGCAATGCCCAGGCCCATTACCAGCAGGCTCCACTTTCGCGCCGGCCCCGTCTCCCAGAATAGCCAGCCCCAGCCCGCAATGGTGAGCAACGCGGGGAGCGGGAAGGCCCACATCCGGAACGGCAGCGCGCCGACTCCCGCCCGCCGCCGCAAAATCATCACGCCCACGGCCTGGCCGATGAACTGCACGAGCAAGCGCATCGCCAGGATGGCCTTGATCGCGGTTTCCAGCCGCAGGGTCAAGCTGAAGGCAAAGGCCACAGCTCCCAGGAACAAGAGAGATAGATGTGGGAAATGTTTTTTCGGGTGCAGGCGGGCGAAGGGCGAGAAGAAATTTCCGTCCAGCGCCGCGGAATAGGGCACGCGCGAATAGCCCAGCAGCGCAGAAAACACAGAGGCGAAGGCAATCCAGAGAATCAGCACCGTGGCAAACGTCGCGGCGCGCGCGCCGTAAATCGTCTCCACGAAAGTGCTAACCAGAAACGGCGAATTCTGCGCCTGCTGCCAGGGCACGACTCCAAGGATGCTGAGCTGCATGGCCAGGTAGAGGACGGCGATTCCCCCGATGGAGAGGAAAATTCCGCGCGGGATGTTGCGTTCCGGCTGCTGCAGCTCGCCGCCCAGGTAGCAGATGTTGTAGTAGCCCAGGTAGCTGTAAATCGTGCTGATCATTCCCGCGCCGAGTCCGGCGAAAAACACGGCCGAAAAATCGAACGCGCCGGGAGGGAAAGTGAACGCCTTGGCAGGGTCAAAGTGCGTCGCTCCGCCGAAGATGAGCCACAGCATCGTGCCGACCACTCCGATCCACAGAAAAACGGAGATCTTTCCGATGGTCTTGATGCGGCGATAGAGCAGAACCACCAGAAGAACGACCACCGCTCCGGAGATGCCGCTTTGTTGCCAGCGCGGCATCGGATGCAGGTAGCTGGCGTACTGCGCGAAGCCGATGGCTCCGCTGGCAATCACCAAGGGCGCCTGAATCATCGTTTGCCAGACGAAAAGAAACGCCATGAGCCGGCCCCACTTCGCGGGTCCGTAGGCTTCGCGCAGAAAGACGTAGCTGCCGCCGGCGCGAGGCATGGCCGCGCCCAGCTCCGACCAGACACAGCCATCCAGCATCGCCAGCACCGCGCCGCCCAACCAGGCCAGCAGCGCCTGCGGCCCGCCCATCGCTTTGATTACCAGCGCGCTGACCACGAATGGCCCGGTGCCCACCATGTCGATCATGTTGAGCGCGACGGCCTCGCGCAGGCTCAATGTGCGTTCAAGGCCCGGGGGCGGTTGTTGCTGGGCTGGCTGGCTCATGCTTTGCGAAGATCGCGTGGCGAGGATAACAAATGCATTCCGCCCGCCCTACGGCTTTGTCCGCGGGCACCCGCGCCGGCTTCAGGCCGCAGGCAACCGCCCGGCTGAATTCGGAATCGTTTGCCATTGGTGCGATAATGCGAGAGGAGGGCCGCGCCTCGCGGCCGGTCTTCGCCAGGGAATCTTCCGTCCGCGTTCGAGAAACGAATCCGGGAGTTCGGTTATGAAGCAGCACAGTTCTTGGCCCTTTCTTCTGCGCAACGGCGTTCTTGCCTCAGCCTTCTTGCTGCTTTCCGCAGCCGCGTACGGCCAGGCGCCTCCCGGCCCGATCCAGGGCCCTCCTTCGCGGGATCCGGCTCCGGCGCCCGTAGCCACGAAAGCCAAGCCCGCGGCCCCGCGCACGCCGCGCGAACTGCGCGATTTCTCCGGGGCCTGGCGGCTCAATCACGACGACAGCGACGACCCGCGGCAAAAGCAGGATGAAGAGCAACGAAGCCGCCAGCGCGATTCCGGAGGGTTCGGCGGCCGCAGGGGCGGCATCGGCTACCCCGGAGGCGGTTACGGCGGCGGAGGACGCCGCGACAGCGACGACGACCGCGAACGACTGCGCCCGGCGTTCAATCCCTGGGAAAGCCTGAACGTCACGCAGAAAGAAGGCGAGCTGGATTTGAGTGACGATTCAGGCGCGAAACAGACCTTTTTCACCGACGGCCGGAAGGTGGAGAAGTCCAAGGACCCGACGAACGTGCAGAACCCCGCAAAGTGGGACGTCAACCGGCTGACGACCGAGGAGAAGCTGTCGAACGGGCGCAAGCTCATTCGCACCTACGAGCTTTCTCCCGAGGGCGACCAACTGTTCGAGACCTTCAAGATCGACAACCGGTCGGGCTATCCGCTTTCCATCCGCTACGTCTACGACACCGTTCCTCAAACCAAACCCTAGAGCGCGGAGCCGCTTAGCCTTCTCGATTCGCTGTGGCCTATAATCGCCGGGCTTGCCATCAGCTCGAGAGGAGTGGCTTATGTCATCACGTCCTTTTCTGAAATCCCTTGCCGTGCTAACGTCTGCACTGTTCGCCGCGAGTGCCTTTGCGCAAATGATGAATAATCCATACGGTCCGCCCGTCAGCCTGGAGCACGCCAAGAAAGCCGCAGGCGCGGCCTTGGCCGAAGCGCGCAAAAACAACTGGAACATGGCCGCGGCGATCGTCGATCCGGGCGGCAACCTGGTTTATTACGAAAAAACGGACAATACGCAACTCGGCAGCGCCAACGTGGCGATCGACAAAGCGCGTTCCGCGGCGCTCTTCAAGCGCCCGACGAAAGCGTTTCAGGACGCCCTCGCCGCTGGCGGCGCGGGGCTTCGCATCCTGCACCTTCGCGGCGCCGTAGCGGTGGAAGGCGGCATTCCCCTCCTGATGGAAGGCAAGATCATTGGAGCCATCGGGCTCTCCGGCGGCGCGAGCGAGCAGGACGGCCAGTGCGCCAAGGCCGGAGCTGAAGCCCTCGGGCAGCCTTGATTCCGTCCCGGCGCGCCCATGCCTGAAGGAACCGCGGCACCGCCTGAAATCCGCAACAGCTTCGTCGAGGCCAACGGCATCCGCCTGCACTGCGCCAGCGCCGGTTCGGGCAAGCTCCTGCTTTTCCTTCACGGCTTCCCCGAATTCTGGTATGCGTGGAAGAAGCAGCTCCTCGACTTCGGGCGCGACCATCTGGCGGTTGCTCCGGACCTGCGGGGGTACAACCTGTCTTCCAAGCCACCGGAAGTGGATGCTTACGCGCTGCCGCTTCTGATCGAAGACGTGCGCGCGCTCGCCGAGCATTTCACGGGCGAGCGCTTCGTGCTCGTAGGGCACGACTGGGGAGGCGTGCTCGCGTGGGCTTTCGCCATGCTCCATCCCGAGAAGCTCGAGAAGCTCATCGTCATCAATGCTCCGCACCCGGCGGTGTTCGACCGCGAGCTGCGGGAGAACCCCGCGCAGCAGGAAGCCAGCCGCTACATGCATTTCAACCGCAGCCCGCAGGCCGAGCCCACTCTTTCCGCGGGCAACTTCGCGCTATTCGATTCAATGTTCCTCCAGTACGGGATGCGCCAGGGTTTTTTCTCGGAAGACGACCGCCAGGCATACCTGGCCGCCTGGTCGCAGCCGGGCGCTTTGACCGGGGGCCTGAACTATTACCGCGCCGCGCGCGTCGGCCCGCCGGGTGCCGCGGGAGCGCGCGCCGCGCCTCTCGCTGCGCTTTTTCCGTCGCTTACGGTGCGGGTGCCGACGCTGGTGATTTGGGGCGAAAAGGATCCCTACCTACTGATGGGCAATCTCAAGGGCCTCGACCGGTTTGTTCCCAACCTGCAGGTGCGCCTGCTGGCCGACGGCACCCACTGGGTGGTTCACGAGATGTCCGGGCTGGTCAATAACTACATGCGCGCCTTTGTGAAGGCGTCCAGAACGGCGCCGGGGCAGCCGACTTAGGGCGAAAAAGCAGCGAGGAGCGGTTCAGGGACCGCCCTTGCCCATAAAGGTCCGGCAGACCTATTTCTTTTTCGGCGCTTTCATCACTTGCGCGCCGCCGGCGGCAGGCCGACCCTTCAGCTCCACGAGGATTGCGTCAAACGCTTTGTCCGAGAGGTTCTCGGGCAGGTGTGTGCCGGCCGGAGTCCAGGCGGTTTCACCGGCTTTTCCGCTTCTTTCCTCGGACTTGCCGTCGGGCGTGGTGAACTTGGCCTGGAGATCCGTAAGGTAGATAACCACGGCGTTGGGATGCGAGTGCATGACCGATTTCTCATGCGGCCCATAGTGAATGCGCAACACGCGGACTTGCGCGTTTTCGGACTCGACTTTGTAATGCTTCGGGTCGACCTTGACCGCGTCCTGCCCCATCGCGACCGCTCCCGTCAGAAACACAACTGCCAGTGTCAGTAAGACTCGATGCATCGTCGGTTTCTCCCTTTCGGTTGTTGATTGCGGAATGGGCCTACAGCGATGGGTGCGACACTACTCCGGCGGAAGCGGCGGAGTCAAGAAATTCGCGACCGCAGGTGGCTATTCGTAGCGAAGCGCGACCATAGGGTCTGTCCGCGAGGCGCGCCATGCTGGAATCGAGCAGGAGACGAGCGCGACCAGAAGGAGAAGGGCGGCGACAGCGATGAAAGTCGCGGGGTCGCCAGGCTTCACGCCGAAGAGAAGGCCTGCGAGGAAGCGAGTCAAGGCGGCTGCAGCGAGGCTCCCGAACGCGATACCGGCCAAGGCCAGTGCTATCCCTTGACCGACGACGAGGCGGGCAATGTCTCTGGGCAGAGCGCCCAGCGCCATGCGCACCCCGATTTCGCGGAAGCGCTGCGTCGCGGTATACGCGAGCAGACCGTACAAACCGACGGCCACCAGCAGCGTCGCGAGTCCGGCAAAAAACCCGGAAAGTCGGACAAAGAGCCGTTCCTGCATCAATGATTCTTCAATCTGTGCGTCCTGCGTCTTGAGGTCGAAAAGCGTAAGGTTCGGATCAATCTGCCGCGCCGCCGCTCGTACCGCGCTGGCTAGAGCGGCCGGCCCCCTTGAGGCGCGCACCTCAAAGTACAT